>DATJEA010000162.1:0-5499 GCA_035497095.1 Acetobacteraceae bacterium
TTGACCAGGCCGTTGGTGACCGCGCCGGACAGGGTATCGTTGCCGGTGGTGCCGTTTTCCACGCCGGGATTGTTGTCGAGCGCCCAGGCCGGGGAGAAATTGTCGGTGGTCAATGCGATGGCGCTGGTGTTGCGCAGCGTCAGCACGGTGCTGAAGCCGGCGCTGCCGGACGGGCCGTCGCGGTCGAGCTGGAACAGCGTGTCGGCACCGGATTGCAGCAGCCGCAGATAGCCGCCGCGGAACGGATTGGTGGTGGAGTCGAGCCCGGCGTTGAGCTGCGACCACAGCAGCAGCAGGCCGATATCCAGCACATCGCCGCCGGCGCCCGGGGTGAAATCGGTCACCACATCGGGGTGGAAGCCGTCCGGGTCGAAGCCGGGGGCGCTGGCCAGGATGAAGCGGTCCGGCCCGGCGCCGCCGGCCAGCGTGCTGCCGGTGTCGCCGCCGGCCACGTCGTCGATGGTATCGAGGCCGGCGCCGCCGTCGAGCGAGTTGGCGCCGGCGGTGTCGTGCATATAGTCGTCGCCGTCGCCGCCGAGCAGCGTGTCATTGCCGGCGCCGCCATCCAGCGTGTCATTGCCGGCCAGGCCGGCCAGCGCGTCGGCGCCGCTGCCGCCGAGCAGGCTGTCATCACCGGAGGTGCCGGTCTGGGTGAGGTCGATCGCCGGATTCGGGACCCAGGGGTAGGGTTGGCCGTTGGAAGCCAGGTAGGGGATGAAATTATCCGCCGTGATGGCGCTGGCGGCGGTGTTGCGCAGCCGCAGCACGGTCACCCAGCCGCCGCCGCCGGGGCCGTCCCGGTCTAGTTGCAGCAGCGCGTCGGCGCCGCTCTGGGCCAGCCGCAGATAACTGGCGGCGAACGGGTTGGCGGTATTGCCGAGGCCGCCATACAGATAGGACCAGTCGAGCAGTGCGAGGCCATTGATCTGGTCGCCGCCGGCGCCGGCGATGAAGTCGGTCACGGTATCGGCGGCGAAGCTGGCCGGCGCGTAGCCGGGGGTGCTGGACAGCACGAACTGGTCGGCGCCGACGCCGCCGGTGAGGCTGCCGGGCATGGTGGCGCCGTCGACCCCGAGCAGGGTGTCGTTCCCTGCCCCGCCATCAATGGTGTTGCCGCCGGTCGACAGCGTGATGCTGTCGTCGCCGTCGCCGCCGGTGATGCTGTCGGCGCCGCTGCCGCCGGTCAGGCGGTCATTGCCGGTGCCGCCATCCAGGCTGTCATCACCGGCGCCGCCGTCGATACTGTCCGCGCCGGTGCCGCCGGTAAGGCTGTCATTGCCGTCGCCGCCGGCCAGGCTGTCATTGCCGGTGCCGCCGTCCAGCGTATCGTTGCCGCCGTCGCCGGCCAGGCTGTCGCTGCCGGCGCCACCGCTGATGGCGTCGTTGTCCGGGCCACCGGACAGGCTGTTATTGCCGTCACCGCCGGTCAGCGTCAGGCCGGTGGCGCCAAACGGGTTCCAGCCTTGCAGGATATTGGCGGCCGTGAGGGTGCGGCCATCGAGATTGGCCAGCCGCAGCACGCTGACCCAGCCGGAGGGGCCAGCGGGACCGTCGCGATCCAGTTGCAGCAGGGTATCCGGACCGTTGCCGATGATGCGCAGATACTGCGCGACGAACGGATTGGCGCCGGCCGGCAGCCCGCCAGTGCCCAGGCTGTAGTGCAGCAGGTCGGCCAGATCCAGCACGTCGCCACCGGCGCCGGCGGTGAAATCGGTGATCCGGTCGCCGCGCAAAGCGGCCGGGTCGGTGCCGGCGGTCGGGCCGATGCGGTAGAGGTCCTGGCCGGCGCCGCCGGTCAGCGTGCTGTTGGCATCGCCGGCGCTGACGCCGTTGAAGCTGTCGTCGCCGGCGCCGGCATCGACCAGGTTGTGGCCGCTGGCATCGGCGATCAGGTCGTTGCCGCTGCCGCCCTGCAACGTGTCGTTGCCGGGGCCACCATCCAGCGTATCGGCGCCGTCGCCGCCATTGAGGCTGTCATCGCCGGCGCCGCCGTCGAGGCTGTCATTGCCGCTGCCGCCGGCCAGCGTGTCGAGGCCGTCACCGCCGGCCAGCGTGTCGTTGCCGCCATTGCCGGCCAGCAGGTCGTCGCCGGCCTGGCCGGTGAGGCTGTCATCGCCGTCGCCGCCGGAGAGCGTGTCGGCCGCCGAACTGCCGGGCAGCGTCACGCCAAGGCTCGGGGCCGCGGCGCCGCCGGCGGTGTCCCAGGGCTGCGCGCCGGAGATCGCCGAGACGGCGAAATTCTGCGGCACCAGAGCGGTGGCGGTGACGTTGCGCAGGATCACCAGGGTGGCCCAGCCGGCCGGGCCGGAGCCGTCGCGATCGAACTGCAGCAGCGTGTCGGCACCGCTTTGCAGCGCGCGCAGCGTGCCGGTGGCGAACGGGTTGCTGCCGTTGCTCCAGCCGGTGGCGCCGGACAGCAGGTAGTAGCCGAAATCGAAAATATCGCCGCCGAGCCCGGCCTGGAAGTCGCTGATCTGGTCCGGATTGACCGGCACCGTGCTGTAGGCCAGCGCCACCGCGGCATTGTCGGACAGGCGGAAAATGTCCTGCCCGGCGCCGCCGGTGAGCGTGCCGCCGCCACCGCCGCCGGAGACGTTGCCGAAGATATCGTTGCCGGCGCCGCCATCCAGCGAGCTGCTGCCCTGCGCGTCGTCGAGCGAGTCGTTGCCGTCGCCGCCGAGCAGCGTGTCGTTGCCGCTGATGTCGGTCAGCGTATCGTTGCCGGCGCCGCCATCGAGGCAATCATTGCCGGTGCCGCCGTCCAGATGGTCGTCGCCGTCGCCACCGAGCAGCACGTCGTCGCCGGCATAGCCGAGCAGGGTGTCGTCGGCATCGCCGCCGGCCAGCGTGTCGGCGCCATCGCCGCCGCTGAGGCAGTCATCGCCGGCGCCGCCATCCAGGCTGTCATCACCGCTGCCGCCCAGCAGCGTGTCGGCGCCGCCATTGCCGGTGATGCTGTCGTTGTCGGGGCCGCCGGAGAGCAGGTTGGCGGTGGGGTCGCCGGCCAGCGTGAGGCCGGCCGCGCCGTGCGGGTTCCAGCCCTGCACGATGTTGTCGGCGGTGACCGCACTGGCCTGGGTGTTGCCCAGCACCAGCAGCGTGGTCCAGCTGCCGGCATAGCCGAGTTGCAGCAGCGCGTCCGGCCCGGATTGCAGCAGGCGGAACAGCCCGGCGACGAACGGGTTGGCGCTGCTGGCGGCCCAGTCGGCGGGGCTGGCGAGGGCGTAGCGCAGATTGAGCAGATCGCCGCCGGGGCCGGCCTGGAAATCGGCGATACGGTCGGCCGCCGGCAGCGTGGCGGCATAATAGAACGCGCTGGTCACCTGGGCGCCGAGCACGAACACGTCCCGCCCGGCGCCGCCCAACAGCGTGCTGCCGAGATCGCCGCCGGAAACATCGGAGATACTGTCGTCGCCGTCGCCGCCGCTGATCAGGTTGGCGCCCCGGCTGTCGGACAGCGAATCGTCGCCGGCGCCGCCGGACAGCGTGTCGACGCCGGGACCGCCATTCAGCGTGTCGTTGCCGTTGCCGCCGTCCAGGCTGTCATCGCCGCCATAGCCATACAGCCGGTCATCGCCGTCCAGCCCCTGGAGGATATCGGCATCGGCGTCGCTGCTGTCGCCGAGCGAATCGTTGCCGGTGGTACCGATAATGAGCGAAGTCGACATTGCGCAGGGCCTTCAGGCGAACCGCTTAGCTATCGGGAGAGTGTTAAGCAGCCCTTAATATGTGGCAGGGGCCCGGCGCTTTTCGCCGCGAGCACGGTTGATCATTTAGATTTTGGCCATGTCTCGCGCCCGATGCAACGGCAGATATAATGTTGTGTTAACCATTGGAGCGAATCTGCGGTCGCCCCCGGCTCGCCGGCAGCCAGTTGGGCCGCTACCGCCTGGCCGCGGCCAGGATGTCGTCGATCAGCATCTGGGTGGCCAGCGCGTCGGCGCCGGTGACCTGTGGCGCGCGGCCGGCGGCCACCGCATCGAGGAAGTCGGCCAGCAGCGCGCGGTGCGGGCCGTGGTCGAAATCCATCATGCCGGCCCCGGCGCCGGTGCGGCCGTCGGACACCACGTCGAGCCTGCTGCCGTCGAGGAAGCCGGCGGCCAGCGAACTGCCCTCGAACCGGGCGGTGCCAAGCGTGCCGATCACCTCGATGCTCTCCGCCCGCCCCGGATAGGCGGCCGTGGTGGCGCGGATGCTGGCCGGCGCCCCCTCGCCCAGTTCGACCAGCGCATGCACATGGTCCTCGGTCTCCATGCGGTGCAACTCGGTGGTGCAGACCTGGGCCGCGACCACGCGCCGCACGCCGAGCAGCGCGCGGAACAGGTCCAGCGTGTGCACCGCCTGGGTCAGCAGCACGCCGCCGCCATCGCGCGCCAGGGTGCCGCGGCCAGGCTCGTCGTAATAGGCTTGCGGCCGCCACCACGGCACCGCCATGCTGGCGGCCTGCACGCGCCCCAGCCGGCCGGAGGCGAGCAGATCGCGCAGCGCCAGCGCACCGTCGCGAAACCGGTGCTGCAGCACTACGCCGAGGCAGCGATCGCCGGCCGCCGCGAGCAATTGCGCGGCGCGGGCGCTGGTCAGTTCCAGCGGCTTTTCCACCAGCACGTGCTTGCCGGCGGCGAACGCCCGGCTGGCGATCTCCAGATGCGCTGCCGGCGGGGTCAGCACCAGCACCGCGCCGACCGCCGGGTCGGTGATCGCGGCGGCGATATCGGTGGTGACCGGCCAGCCATAGCGCGCGGCGGCGGCGGCGGCGCGGGCCTGGCTGCGGGTCGCCGCCCACACCACGCGGGCGCGCTGCGACAGTTCGGCCAGCGCCTTGGCGTGCGGCTCCGCCGCCGGGCCGAGGCCGACCACCGCGATGCCGAGCGGCACGCTCATGGCGTGATCCGCACCGCTTTGGCCTGTGCCTCCAGCGCCAGCCGGCAGACCGTGAAGCAATGCGCCTGGGTCATCGCGGTCTCGGTGCGGTTGGCCACATCGTCGGCGAAGGCGCGGAAATAGGTCAGGTTCTGGCCCTCGCAGGGGATGTAGCGGGTGCCCTGATGGTCGGCCAGGAACAGATGGTCGGT
Source organism: Acetobacteraceae bacterium (assembly GCA_035497095.1). Classification (GTDB taxonomy): domain Bacteria; phylum Pseudomonadota; class Alphaproteobacteria; order Acetobacterales; family Acetobacteraceae; genus 70-18. Next base: position 5,073 of record DATJEA010000162.1, read on the forward strand.
GCCCGGCCGGCCCTCGATATCGAGATATTTGCGCAACTCGATGGTGCCGTCGGTGCCGAGCACCACCAGCCGGCCGTCGCCCCAGGTCGGCAGACCGTCCGGGGTGAACCAGTCGACCCGCAGATAGCCGGTGGCCCGCTCGCTGCGCAGTACCACCTCGCCGAAATCGTCGAAATCGCCGCCGGTCGCGTAATTTCCCACCGCCGAACTGGCGATCTGCGGCTGTTGCGAGCCGGTGAAGACGATGAACTGGTCGATCTGGTGGCTGGCGATGTCGGTCAGGATGCCGCCATAGGCATCGCGCTCCCAGAACCAGCCCGGCCGGCGCGCCCGGTTGAGCCGGTGCGGGCCGAGGCCGATGGTCTGCACCACCCGGCCGATCGCGCCGTCGCGCACCAGGTGCAGCGCCATCGCGGTGGACGGGGGC
>DATJEA010000163.1:0-3134 GCA_035497095.1 Acetobacteraceae bacterium
AGGCGATGGGGGTGTGGCCGAGGTGGAGGCGGGAGAGTTCGTCCATGCCGTGGCCGTGCAGGCCGGCTTCGAGGGCGAAGGAGATGACCATGGTGTCGTCGAGCGGGGTGGCCAGCGGGGTGCCGGCGCGGGAGAGGATGAGCAGGTCGAACTTGGCGTTCTGGAAGATTTTCAGCACGCAGGGGTCGGCGAGCAGGGGGGCGAGGGCGGCGGCGGCGGCTTCGGGGGTGAGTTGGGGGCCGGCGGCCTGGTGGCGGAGCGGGATGTAGCAGGCGCGGCCGGGGGCGGTGGCGAGCGAAATGCCGACCAGGTTGGCGCGCATGGCGTCCAGGCCATCGGTTTCGGTGTCGATGGCGAACGCGCCGGCGGCGGTGGCTTCGGCGATCCAGTCGGCGAGGGCGGCGGCGGTGGTGACGCAGGTGTAGGGGCCGAACGGGGGGGCCTCGCCGGGGGATGCGGCGGGGGGGCCGGGCTGCGGGGTGAGGCCGAGTTGGCCTTGCAGGCCGAGCGGGGCGGCGTTGGGGCGGGGGGGTTCGCCGGGGGCTTCCAGGCCGAGGCGGGCGATGGTGCTGCGGAAGCCCTGTTCGGTGAGCCAGGCGGCCAGCGCGGCGCGGTCGGGCTCGTGGGCGGTCAGGGATTCGAGGGGTTCGGGGAGGGGGACGTCGTCGCGCAGGGTGACGAGGACGCGGGAGAGGCGGGCGGCGTCGGCGTGCTCGATCAGCATGTCGCGGCGCTTGGAGGGCTTCATGGCGGGGGCGGCGGCGAGGATGGCTTCGAGGTCGCCGTATTCGGTGATCAGCTGGGCGGCGGTTTTCGGGCCGATGCCGGGGATGCCGGGAACGTTGTCGGCGGTGTCGCCGATGAGGGCCTGGGCGTCGATCAGTTGTTCCGGTGCGACGCCGAATTTTTCCATCACCTCGGGCAGGCCGATGGCTTTCTGCTTGATCGGGTCCTGCATTTCGACGCCGGGGCGCAGCAGTTGCATCAGGTCCTTGTCGGAAGAGATGATGATGGCGCGGCCGCCGGCCTCGGTGGCGGCGCGGGCGTAGCTGGCGATGAGGTCGTCGGCCTCCCAGTCGGCGAGTTCGATGGCGGGGACGCCGAATGCGGCGGTGGCCTGGCGGACCAGGGCGAATTGCGGGACCAGTTCCTCGGGGGCCTCGGGGCGCTGGGCCTTGTACTGGTCGTAGAGGCGGTTGCGGAAGGTGTGGCGGCCGGCGTCGAAGATCACCGCGATGTGGGTGCCGGTATGGTCCTTCAACAGGCGGGCGAGCATGTTGGTGAAGCCGAATACGGCGTTCACCGGCGTGCCGTCCGGGCGGTTCATCGGCGGCAGGGCGTGGAAGGCGCGGAAGATGAAGCCGGAGCCGTCGACCAGGACCAGGCGCAGGTCAGCGGGCGGGATCATGTCAGTGGCCTTGGTCGTCGCCGGCGCCTTGGTTCAGCACGTAGAGGCGGGAGCAGTACGGGCACATCACCTGCACGCCGGGAATGCGCAGGTAGACGCGCGGGTGGCCGAGCGCGCCGTTGCCGCCGTCACAGGCGACGGTGCGGCTGTCGACATGGATGATTTCGGTCGGGGTGGCGGCGCCGTCCGGCATGGGATGACCTCGGTTTCAGGTGCCCGCATCTGGAGCGACCGGGGCCGTGTATGATAGCCATGCCGGCGATGGTTTCAACCTTTCCCGCCGCCGAGCCGCCGCGCGCCAGATTGGGGCGGCGGGCGGTGTTGCTGGCCGGCGTGGCGGCGGGGCTGGCGGGCTGCACCAGCCGGATGGCGCCGGTGGGGCCGCGGGTGCTGCCGCCGGAGGCGGCGGACGGGGCGTTCGTGCTGTCGGACGGGGCGCGGCTGCCGTATCGCCAGTGGCTGCCGCCCGGTCGGGTGCAGTTGGCGGTGCTGGCGCTGCACGGGTTCAACGACAGCCGCGACGCATGGGCGCTGCCGGCGCCGGTGTTCGCGGCGGCCGGGATGGCGATCTATGCGCCGGACCAGCGCGGGTTCGGCGCGGCGCCGGGGCGCGGGCTGTGGCCGGGCGGCGACGTTCTGGCCCGCGATGCGGCGGAGATGGCCGGGGTGGTGCGGCGCTATCATCCGACGGTGCCGCTGGTGCTGATGGGCGAGAGCATGGGGGCAGCCGCGCTGATGCGGCTGGCGGTGCTGCCGGAGGCGCCGCCCGACGCCCGCTACGTGCTGAGCTCACCGGCGGTGTGGAGCCGGGCGCAGATGAACGTGTTCTACCGGCTGGGGCTGTGGTTCGGTGGCACGCTGCTGCCGGGGATGACCGCGGCGCGGCCGCCTGGCCCGATCCGCATCATCGCCAGCGACAATCGGGCGGCGCTGAAGGCGCTGTCGGACAACCCGCTGACCATCAAGGCAACGCGGTTCGATACCATTCGCGGCCTGGTGAACCTGATGGATGCGGCCCAGGCGGCGGCGGCCGGGATGCATGTGCCGGCGCTGCTGCTCTATGGCGGGCACGATAAGCTGGTGCCGCCGGATGCGATGCGGGCGACCTGGCGCCGGTTGCCGCCCTCGGCGCGCTGCGCCTTCTACCCGGCCGGCTACCATCTGCTGCTGCGCGACCTGGAGCGGGCGGTGCCGATCGGCGATATCATCGCATGGCTGCAAAACGGCGCGGCGCCGCTGCCGTCGGGCGCCGATACGACGGCTGTCGCATGGCTGGATAAAACGACATGAACCGCCCTTCCGCTCCGACGTCATTCGCGCTATCAAGCGGCGGATTGGACCCGTAGCTCAGCTGGATAGAGCGTCGCCCTCCGAAGGCGAAGGTCGCACGTTCGAATCGTGTCGGGTCCGCCAATCACCCAATAATTTCAATAGTTTAAATTCACTCTGAAGGGTGAAATCCGACCCCTTGGGGTTTGAGATAGCACCAAGATGGCAGCCGTTTGGCAGAATTGCTCCTCCGTCGAGCTTGGTCAGCGCCCCCCCGAGTCTGTCGCCACGAGGCTAAGAGCCCGACCGAAAATGCTATTGGGTGATTTCAGCGGCTTGTGATTCTCTGTGGTTTGCGAAGACGACGGAGGATCGGATGGCCTGGACTGAAATCACCCGGCGAGACTATGGCCGGAGGCACCTACGCTACGCAAGCGATTGCACTGACGAGGAATGG
>DATJEA010000164.1:0-1522 GCA_035497095.1 Acetobacteraceae bacterium
AGCCGGTGCATCAAGCCTCCTGAACAATGCCGCCAGCGGCTTCGGCGGAGTGGGTGGCCTGGTGTTGGACGAGGCAGCCTATGGGGGTTCCGGAGGTGACAGTTACACCGGCGTTGGTGGCATTGGAGGCCTCGGCTCCGCGAAATTGACGTTCGATGATACCAAGAATGCGACGCACACCCATGGGATCCTGGGCGATGTAACTGCTTCCGGTGGGAATGGCGGCAGCGGCGCGACATCCGGCCAGATCGGCGGCATGGCGCTCGGTGCGGTCACGCTCACCGGAATCGGGCCAATCCAGGCGCAAGTCATCGGAAGCACAGGAGGGCAGGGCGGCTCGGCGTTGGTGGATGGCGACGGGGCCCGTGGCGGATTCGCCAGCGCGACGGCAACCGCAACCAGCACGGCGGCCGCGACCACCGACAGCGTTTCCGCCATTGCATCTGCGCTCGGCGGGACGGGCGGGGATGGCATCGGCGTTGGTCACAGCGGCGGCGCCGGTGGGGCGGCCCAGGCCACGGCGCGGGCGGTCAGCCCCAGCGCCACCACGACGACCGAAGCCAGCGTGACCGAGATCGGCGGCGCCGGAGGTAACGGCTCGGATGGTGCCAACGGCGGCGCAGGCGCCTCGATCGCGCTGGGCAGCGCGGCCAGCGGCATCAGCAACGGGGGACGGCTGACGCTCAGCGAGACGGCCACCGGCGGCGACGGTGGTTTCAGCTATGGCGGGAATGGCGGCGCCGCCGGCTACGGCTACGCGGCTCTGGTCGTCGACGACACCGCGAGTGCGACACAGAGCGCCGCGATCACCGGCAGCGTCACCGCCAATGGCGGCGCTGGCGGCGCAAGCTACGCCGGCACCGCCGGCCATGGGGGTGCCGGCGGGGCCGCAACCGCCCTCAGCTTCGTCACCGGCAGCAACGTGGTCACGGCCAACGCGACCGCGGTGGGCGGTGCGGGCGGCGCCAGCAGCGGCGGGGCGGCGGGCAGCGCCGGCAACGCGACGGCCAGGAGTTCGGCGGCCGGCAGCAATGTCGCCTCACATGCCAGCGCCACCAGCGGCGCCAGCGCCGACAGCGCCGGCGTCGCCCTCGCCACGGCGATCGGTGACGGCACAAGCGGCAGCGCCGACGCCCATGCCGCGACCGGGCAGGTTCAGGCCGCCCACGACACCTCGATGACCGCGGATGCCTCGGCCGATGTGTCCGGGATGACCAGCGTGACCGCCCGGGCCCTGATGCTCGCCTCCTCGCCCGGGTTCATCACCGATTCCCAGGCGGTGGCGGTCGGCACAGCACTCCCCAATGCCGGCAGCGTGAGCGGCCTGCTCGGCGCGAACCCGACCATTTCCGCGGCATTCGGTGCAACTCCCACCACCCTGGCAAGCGAGGAGTTGGGCGGCGGATATTCGTCGAGCGGCAGCGGGAGTGAAGTCTCGCACAGCACGGTCGAATTAATCGCCACCCTGGATTCGCAGGACCTGTTGCAGCATCTTCAAATCGGGCTGTTCAACGGCCAGTCG
>DATJEA010000165.1:0-1647 GCA_035497095.1 Acetobacteraceae bacterium
TCACCGCCGATGGCGCGGTGCTGGTGTTCTGGCTGTCCGGCGGCGTGGTCGGCACCACCTATGTGCTGCAAGTGACGGTGGTGACCCAGGCCGGCCGCACCGTCGGCCGCGCGCTGCTGCTGCCGGTGATCGCACTGGCCACCACCACCGCGCCGGTGAGCGCGCTGACCACCAATACCGGCGCCGTGGTCAGCGACCAGAACGGCAATCCGATCCTGTTGGGAGCCTGACCGATGCCGACACTCACCGAATTGCCGCAAGGCGCCGCGGCGGCGGACAGCGATCTGCTGATGGTAAGCCAGGGCGGCCAACTGCGCAGCGTGACCCGGGCGCAATTGCTGGCCGGCGTGCAGCCGGAGATCATCGTCTCCAAGGGCCAGGTGCTCGGCCGCGCGGTGGGCACCGGCGATGTGCAGGCGCTCAGCATCGGGCCGGGGCTGGCGATGGCCGGCACCACGCTGATCGGCGTGCCGCTGCTGCCCGAGGACGCAGTGCCGGCCGAGAGCTTCGGCGCCAGGGGCGATGGCGCCACCGATGACAGCGCGGCGCTCTCCCTGGCGCTGGCCTCCGGCAAGCCGGTGCGGCTGGGGGCGCGGACCTATCTGGTCAACGGCCAATGGACCATCACCCAGCCGAACGCGATCCTGCTCGGCAGCCCCGGCCTGTCGGTGCTGAAGCGCGGAGCGCAGGCGGGCAACGGCGCCTGGATCGCGGTGCAGGCCGATGGCTTCCGCGCCGATGGGGTGATCTTCGACGCCAACCGCGCCGGGGTCGCCGAGCAGAGCTGGGGCGTGCTGCTGACCAGCGCCTGCACCACCGCCGACATTGCGCGCTGTCAGTTCCGCAATGCCTCCGGCGACGTGCTGGGCAGCGGCCTCACCATCCAGGCCAGCGATCCGGCAATCGGGCGGATCGTGCTGCGGGACTGCGAATTTTCCGGCAACGAAGCGCACGGGCTGTGGGTGCAGGCCTGCGCCGGCGTGCAGGTGAGCGGCTGCCGCGCCTGGGACAACGGCCAATACGGCATCAATGTCGATTTCAACGACGCCAGCTTCGTGCAGAAGGCGCGGCTGGTGCAGGTGCTCGGCAATCGCTGCTGGGGCAACCAGCGCGGCATCGCGGTGGGCAACTACAACGCCAGCAATGCCGAGCCGCCGGTCTGGGGCAATGCCAATCCGGACGCGCTCGCGGTGCTGGTCTGCGGCAATGTCTGCCACGACAACAGCATCTATGGCATCACCGCCTCCGGTCACGCGCTGTCGGTGCAGGGCAATCTGCTGGCCGATAATGGCGGGCCGGGCAATGGCGGCGGCGGCATCCTGGCCAACGCCGCCGGCAGCCGGGTGTGCGGCAACACCATCACCAACGCCACCGCCGGCGGGGCCGCCTATGGCATCGATTGCGGCGGCTCGCTGGATTGCGACATCTCGGCCAACCTGGTGCAGGGCGCCATGTTCGGCATCAACTGCGGCGGCGGGCAGAATCTCCGCGTCGATGGCAACACCTTGCAGGGTTGCACGGTGTTTGCCATCTCGGCCAGCAATGTCGAGGCGGACGGCAACGGTGTTACCTTCGGCATCGTCAACAGCAACCTCGCGATCACCGGCAACTGGATCGGCTTCGGCCCCGGTGCCGGCGGCGTCTGGC
>DATJEA010000166.1:0-3681 GCA_035497095.1 Acetobacteraceae bacterium
CGAAATGGTCACCGAGTTGGACGGCTATCGCGGCCTCGGCACGCCGATCAAGCTGTCGCGCACCCCCGGCGGCACCCGCCGCAAGCCGCCGAAATTCGCCCAGGACTCCGAGGAGGTGCTGACCCAGCACGGCTTCACCCAGGAGGAGATCGCCGCCTTGCACAAGGACGGCATCATCCAGTCCACCCGCCGGCGGTAGCATGGTGGATATCGGCGACTCGGCGCTGCCCGACACGCTGGACGACTACCTGCTGCCGGCCGCCGAGGCGCCGGCGCTGTGGTGCGCCTTCGACGGCGCCTGGTACCTCGCCGCCTACAAGCAGGCGCGCGAGGAACTCGGCGAGGACGCGCCGTTCGAGGCGGTGCGCGCCTGGTACCTGGTGCACGGCCAGCCGGCCGGCCATTCGCCGGTGATCTGGTTCGATGAAGCCTGGTATCGCGCCGCCAACCCCGACCTCGCCGAGGGGCTGGCGAGCGGCCTGTGGCGCTCCGGCTTCGAGCATTATTGCCTGGAGGGCAGCGCCGGCCGCTCGCCGCACTGGCTGTATGACGAGGCGCTGTACCGCGCACTGAACCCCGACCTCACCGACGAGGCGCTGGGCGCCTCCGGCTGCTTCAACCGCTACGATCATTATCTGCGCGATGGCGCCTTCGCCGGCCGCCCGGCGCATCTGCTGTTCGATCCGGCCACCTATGCCGCCGCCCATGCTGACGACCCGACGCTCGCCACCCTCGGCGCCTACGCCCACGCGCTGCACGCGCTATGGTCCCATGCGCCGGAAACCCGCACGTCGCTGTATTTCGACCCCGACTGGTATCGCGGCTTCTACAGGCAGGCGGTGCGGCCGCCGTATCGCAGCGCGCTGCACCACTACCTGGCCAACGCGACCCCCACCGAATTCGATCCGCTGCCGGATTTCATGGAGGCACACTACCTCGCCGGCAGCCCGGATGTTGCCGCCGAGGTAAAGGCCGGCCGATTGCGCAACGGCTACGAGCATTTTCTGAAGAACGGCGCCAATGAACGCCGCTCGCCGGCGCCCTGGATCAACCTGCATCACTACCTGGCCGCGCACCCCGAGGCAGCGGCGGCCGTCGACGACCACAGCATGCCGCACGCCTTCGCGCATGTGCTGCGAGTGGGCTTGCCGGCCGGGCTGTCGCTGGCGCCGGCCGCCGGCAATCTGCGCGCCCAGGCGCTGCTGCCGCTGCGCAGCCGCGGCCGGCTGGACTTCACCTGCGCTGGCCCGCCCACCCTCACCGCCATCGTCACGCTGCCGAGCGAGCGCGCCCGCGCGGTGCTGGCGCTGTCGGCGCTGCGAGCCGAGGCGCCGGGGGCGGTGGAACTGCTGCTGCTGGATGAAGGCGGCCACGGGCCGGGGCTGGCGGCGATGATCCCGGGCCTGCGCCTGCTGGCGAAAGACGACCGCAACGCCGCCATCGCCGAGGCCAGCGCGCCGCTGCTGCTGCTGCTCGATGCCAGCCACGAGCCGTTGCCCGGCAGCATCGCCGCCGGATTGCGCCGTATCGCAGCCAACCCGGCCGCCGGCGTGGTCGGCGGCCCGACGCTGGATGCGCAGGGCCGGCTGATCCAGGCCGGCCTGGTGGTGTTCGGCGACGCCAGCACCGCGCCATATCTCGCCGGCGCCCCGGCGCTGACCGCCGAGGCCAATTTCGTTCGCCATCCGGATGCCTGCGCCACCGCGCTGCTGCTGGCCCGCCGCGACCTGCTGCGCGCCACCGGCGGCTTCAGTGCCGGGATTCCAGCCGGCCCGCTGGCCGACGCCGATCTATGCCTCGGCGTCTGGCAGGCCGGCTGGCGCGTGGTCTACGACCCGGCGATGGTGGCGCTGTGCGATGATCCGCGTGCCGCCCGCATCGCCACCCCGCCCGGCGGCGAGAGCACGCTGGCCGCCCGCCACGCTGCCTATCTGGCGCTGCGCCCGGCGCCGCAGCCGGCGCTGCACGCCATCCGCTCGCCGCTGCAACCGGCCGAGCGGGTGCTGGTCATCACCCCTGCCCTGCCGAGCGCCGACGCGACACTCACGGCACTGGCGGCCGCCGGCGCCGAGGTGACGCTGTATCCGCTGGACGGTGGCCCGTCCGATCCGGCGCTGCTGCCAGTGGGGTTGCCGGACAGCGTGGAAATCATCTGCGGGCCGGGGCATGACGGGCTGGAGGCGTTCCTGGCGCTGCGCAAAGCTGATTTCACCCGAATCGAGGAACGCTAGCCGATCGCCCGCGCCAGCCGCCGCGCCGCCTCGTTGGCCATCGCCACCGGCGTGCCGGCAAAGCCGATCACCAGCCCGCGCAACCGCGCCACGCCGCTGAAATAGGCGCCCAGCGGCGCCACCCCGAGATCGCGCGCCCGCGCCGCCCGCACGATCGCCGCCTCGTCCGCCGAATCGGGCAGCCGCACCACCAGATGCAGCCCGCCTGGCGCGGCGAGCGCCTGCACCGCCGGGCAGTGCTTCGCCAGTGCGCCGAGCAACGCGGCGCGGCGGGTGGCGTATTCGGTGCGCATGCGGCGGATATGCGGCGCCAGGCGTCCCTGGGCCATGAATTCGGCGAGCACCGCCTGGGTCAAAGTCGGCGGGCCACGGTCGGTCAGCGCGCGGGTGCATTCGAATGCGGGAACCAGCGATTCGGGGACCACGGCGAAGCCCAGACGCAATCCGGGCGCCATGTTTTTACTGAAAGTGCCGCAGTAAATCACCCGTCCGGCCCGATCCAGCGTCGCCAGCGGCGGCAATGGGCGGCCTTCCCAGCGGAATTCGCTGTCGCAATCGTCCTCCAGCACCCAGGACTCCGCCCGCGCCGCCCAATCCAGCAGCGCCAGCCGCCGCCCGATCGGCAGCGCCCCACCCAGCGGCGTGGCATGCGACGGCGCCACCAGCGCCAGCCTGGCCAGCGGCGCGAGGCGGATGCCGGCGGCGACATCCAGGCCCTCGGCATCGCTCGGCACCGGCACCAGCGCCGCACCGGCGGCCAATAGCGCGCCGCGGCCGGCAATGTAGCCGGGATCTTCCACCCACACCGCATCACCGGGATCGAGCAGCAGTTCGGCGGTGATGCGCAGGCCCTGCTGGGTGCCGGCGGTGACCATGATGCGGTCCGGGTCGGCCAGCAATCCGCGGGTGGCGGCCAGATGTGCTGCGATCTGCACCCTGAGCGCCGGCAGGCCCTGCAATGCCGGGTAGGCGGTCAGGTCGGTGGACATGCCGCGCATCACCCGCGCCGCGCAACTGGCCCAGGCGGCGGCGGGGAACAGCTCCGCCGCCGGCACGCCGGGCGCCAGCAGCAGGCCGGTGCCGCGACCGCCGCGCGATTGCCCGGCGGTGCTGGGAATCGCCGCCAACATCGCGCCGCGCCGCGACAGCACGCCAGCGCCGCAGGCCGGCACCGGGGCCGGCGGCGGGGCGGCGTCCGGCAGGTCGGTGGCGACGAAGGTGCCGCTGCCGACGCGGGCGCGCACATAGCCCTCGGCGGCCAGCCGTTCATAGGCGATCACCACGGTCTGCCGCGCCACGCCCAACTCGTCGGCCAAGTGGCGCGTCGGTGGCAGGCGGGCGCCGGGCGGCAGCGTGCCGGCGAGGATGCCCTGGCGCAGCCGGTCGAACACGGCCTGCTGGCGGGAGGTGTCGGGAGGCGATTGGTCCAAAAGATCGAGCATGGATTGGC
>DATJEA010000167.1:0-1988 GCA_035497095.1 Acetobacteraceae bacterium
TGGCTGATCCGCCTGCACCAGCCGCTGGCGCAATACGCGCCGCGCATCCAGCTTCTGGTCGATGACCCGGAGATCGCCGCCCTCTGCGCCGCCGCCCCGCAGGCCGGCCGGCTGCTGCGCCCGCTCTGCCGGATGTTCGCCATCGCACCCCCGGCCTATATCGCCCGCCCCGCTCCGCCGGCCCGTGTCCGGCCCCGCCAACCCAGGCCGCGCAAACCCGAGCCGCCGCCCTTCGCGGAACACTCGCCGCATCGCTGGCCCTTCGTCCCGCACCGCCTGCGCCTGCGCGTCCCCGGCCTCCGCCGGCCGAAACCGCCCGACTGAGCGTGCAGGCTCATGCCAGTCGCCAAAACCATTGGGTCTCGTCGTGCCGCCTGTGCTCGCCCCGGACGCTGAAGGCAGCGTCCGGGGCGCGGCTGGCAGCGTGTCGGACTTAACGGGGTTCGCTATGGTTGGTTAGAGTGGTTGGATGAGCAACTTCCGACCGATTGACCACGGCTATGCGAGCGGGGTGTTTTCCAGCCGTAAGCTGGAGCGTGCGAGCCATGATTCGGTGGCCTTCCGCTTTGTCGCCGCCAATCAGCATCCCGATCACGACACCATCGCCGCCTTGCGGCGGCGCTTTCTGCCGCAGATCGAGGCGCTGTTCGTGCAGGTGCTGATGCTGGCGCGCGAGATTGGCGTGCTGAAGCTGGGCACGGTGGCGCTGGATGGCACCAAGATCCACGCCAATGCGAGCCGCCACAGCGCCCTGTCATATGAGCATGCGGGCAAGATCGAGGCGCAGTTGCAGGCTGCTAGCCGCCGCAGCACTCCGGTCGTTCGGCGCCTGCCATGACCGGGCCGCCGGCGCAGAAGCAGGAGACCGCGACCGGCAGGTCGGCACGCGCGGCGGCGAAGGCGAGGCGCTGGCGGATCACCGGCGCTTCCACGGTTTCGCCGCGCCGCTCCAGGCAGTCGAGCAGACCGCGCAGCGCCCAGATATTGTCCGGGTGGATCTGCGCTCGTGGCAGGTTGCCGCTGAGGCCGAGATCCTCGCGGTAGGCCGTCTCCGCCTCGGCCGCATGGCCCTGTTCCAGCAGCAGCGCGCCGAGCGCGTGGCGGATCGGCTGCATCCAGCCCCAGGGCTCGTCATAGGGCAGCGCGTCCTCCAGCGCGATGGCGGCGCGCAGGCGCGCGAAGGCGGCCTCGTACTCGCCGCGGCGATAGGCGATCTCGCCCTCCAGCATCTGCTCGGCGATCGCCAGCAGGTTCTGGCATGGGACGTTGTGCAGATAGCGCGAGGCCGGCACGCGCGGCACGGCGGCGCGGAACAGCGCCTGTTCGGCTTCGGCGGCCGGCACGTTGCCGAGCGCCGCGTGGGCGACGCCCTTGGCGTAATGCATCATCGCCACGGTGTTGCAGTACAGCGCCTGGTCTGCCGGCAGCGCCTGGGCGAGGATTTCGTGCCATTTGCCGAAGCGGACCAGCACGTGCTGGCGGATCGATACGTAGCTTTCGAAGAAATCGGCCATCGGCGGCGATGGGGTGCGCAGCATCTCCTCCGGCGCGGTGGCGATCAGTTCGTCGGCGGCGGCGAGGGCGGGCGCGAACTGGCCGAGGAACATCGCGCCATAGGCGGCGAAATGGTAGTTGTGCAGCCGGTAGCCGGAATAGAAATTCATCGGCCCGGCGCGGTCGTAGAATTTGCGATCGGCGATGATCGCCTTTTGATTCCAATGCATCGAATCGCGGTAATGGCCGCATTGGATGTCGATATGGGTGGGCATGTGGACCAGGTGGCCCATGTCCTGGGTGAGCTCGCGCAGCCGGTCGCCGGCGGAGAGCGCCACTTCCGGCGTCGACGACATCTCCATCAGGTGGACGTAGAGATGCAGCAGGCCGGGATGGTCCAGCGCGCCGGGCAGGGTGCGAAAGGCGGTCTCCAGCGTCTCGCGCGCCTCCAGCGTGCCGGCGCCGGCGGCGGGCTGGCCGCTGTTGAGGTCCCA
>DATJEA010000168.1:0-11063 GCA_035497095.1 Acetobacteraceae bacterium
CCAGAAACCGCGCAACCCGCCGCGTCCGCTCCGCCGCCATCCGCGCCCCCGCTGCGGTCTGGAACCCCTCCGCCAGCCCGAGCAACTTCACCCGGAAATGATCGAGCGCGAACCGCTGGTCGTCCAGCGCCCGGTGCTCGCCGCGCGGGTCCGCGGCATCGTACAGCGCCGAGCCCATCCGCCCGGCGGTATAGAAGCAGCGCGCCACGCCGATCGCGCCGATCGCGTCCAGCCGGTCGGCGTCCTGCAGCACCCGCGCCTCCAGGCTCTGCGGCATGATGCCGGCGGAGAAACTGTGCGCGGCGATGGCGTGCGCCACCGCTTCGATCCGTGCCGGCGCCCAGCCCAGCCCGCCCAGCACCTCGCGCGCCCGCGCCGCCGCCAGCCTCGACGCCTGGGCGCGCAGCGGCGAGCTTTTCTCCACGCGCACGCAGTCATGCAACAGCACCGCGGCGGCGAGGATTTCACCGTCGCCGCCGGCCTCCGCGGCGATCGCCCGCACGTTCAGCCAGACCCGGTGCAGATGCGCGACATCGTGCGAGCCGTCGCCGCCATCCTCCACCGCGCCGAGCAGGGCGGCGGCCAGTGCCGCATGCGGCGCGAAACGCTCGCTCACGCCCGCTTCAACGCCATCAGCGCCGCCAGGAAGGCGTCCCGCTTGGCGGCAAGTGCTGCGATATCCTGGCCTTGCAGCTCCTCCTTCACGCCCGCCACCAGCTTGGCCTGCAATTCCGGCGTCACCACCGGGTTGCCCAGATCGTCCCACCAGCCGGTCACCGCCGGCAGCAGATGGTCCATGAAATGCGCCATGCCGCCCTCGCCGCCGGCCAGGTGGAAGGTGGCGTGCGGCCCCAGCAGCGCCCAGCGCATGCCCGGCCCCTCGCTGATCGCCGCGTCCACATCGGCGACACTGGCGACCCCTTCGGCGACCAGATGCACCGCCTCGCGCCACAGCGCCGCCTGCAGCCGATTGGCCAGATGCCCCGGCACTTCTTTTTTAATCTCAATCGGATGCTTGCCGATCCCGCGATAGAACGCCATCGCCGCCGCCACCGCATCCGCCGAGGCGCCGGCGCCCCCCACCACCTCCACCAGCGGCACCAGGTGCGGCGGGTTGAACGGATGCCCGATCACCACCCGCCCCGGATGCGTGCAGCCCTGCCGCAGCCGGCTGATCAGCAGCCCGGACGACGAACTGGCGATCACCACCCGCTCCGGCAGCGCCGCCGAGATCGCCGGCAGCAGCGCCAGCTTCACCTCGTAGCGCTCCGGGGCGCTCTCCTGGACGAAATCGCAGCCCTCCACCGCGGCCACCGGATCGCGCACGAAGCGCCAGGCATCCGGCCGCGCATTCGCATGCATGCCAAGCCCGCGCAGCACCGGCCAGGCTGCCTCGATGGTCCGCGCCAGCAGCGACTCGGCGCCGGGCGACGGATCGCTGGCCACCACCTCCAGCCCGCGCGACAGGAAATACGCCGCCCAACTGGCCCCGATGGTCCCCGCCCCGATCACCGCCACAAGCCGCACATCCGCCATCGCCACATCCCCCGCTGGTTACGCGGTGATAATGCGACGCCGTGAGGGCGTTACCAAGCCATCGCGCTGCCGGGAACCTTGGACCGCCTGAGCCGCCGCTCCGCGCCATGCGTCTGCCACTCCTGCACCGGCATGTAGCGCGGCGCCAGGAACTGATAGCTGCGCGCCACCAGCCCCCAGAACGCATCGTCCAGCAGGGTCGGCAGCGCCACCCAGTCGGCCAGAATCGGCTCCCAGCCGCGCAGCGCCCGATACAGCAGGTCGCGGTTGGAGCGGATGAACGCCTGCTGGCTCTCGATATTGCGCAACGCCGCCATCACCTCGCCGGTCTGCGCGTCCACCTCCCGGAACCGCCGCACCATCCGCTCAAGCGCCATGCCGCCCAGCCGATGCACCTGGGTCAGCGACTCCAGCCGCGCCCCATCGCCGCGAAAATGCGCGACCGCGCGGGCGACCCGGCCGGTCATCAGCTCCACCCGGCGCAACAGCAGCTCGCGCAGCGCCTCGATATAGGAGAGTTCCTCGGCCAGATCCTCGACCAGCGCGATCACCGCCTGCGCATCCGGCAGCGCCAGCGCCAGCGCCGCCTGCTCGAACGCGGTCTGCACCCGCTGGCGCTGCCCGGCATCTTCGTCCAGTTGCGCCGCCCTGCCATTCGCAGTGGGGCCGAGCCAGGCCAGCAACTGGTCGCGCAGCCTGGCCGCCACCAGCGCCCGGTGCCGCGCCTCCGGCTGCCAGCTGGCGCTGCCGTCCAGCACCTCGCCGGGCAGCGCATCGCCGGGGCGCAGGCTGGATACGTAGTCCAGGCTTTCGGCGATCAGCGCCAGCATGCGGCCATCCTCGCTGTCATCGGCAATGGCGAATTCGCGCTGCAACGCCCTGAGCGGCACCACCGCCTCGCGCTCGCCAAGCTGAATCACCATCGCCGCCGCGCCGTCGCTATCGGCGCGGCGAAAGCTGATCGCGCCCAGCGTGGCGAACACCGGGTGTTGCAGCCGGCAGCGCCCGATCGCATCCGATAACGTTTCCATTCCGCCGAGCCTGCACGCCAGATATTATCGTTTCGATAACAAGCGCCTGATCGCCGCCATTCATCAATTGCTAAGCCGGGTATCGGATTTTTGGACGCTCCACCGCAGCGAGCCCCGACGATGCCCCTCACCGCCGCCCCGCCCCCCTCCGCTAGTCATACCGAAGCCGTCCAGCGCCGCCGGCTGCGGCGCGAACTGGCCGAGGCGGTGCGCCGCGGCGAGTTGGCGCTGCACTACCAGCCGCGCATCTGCCTGCGCAGCAACGCGCAACTCGGCGCCGAGGCGCTGGCCCGCTGGCCGCATCGCCGCCGCGGCCTGCTCGCCCCCGGCACCTTTCTGCCGCTGGCCGAGGCCGCCGGGCTCACCGCCGATATCGGCGCCTGGGTGCTGCACGCCGCCTGCACCGCCGCCGCCGGCTGGCCCGGCGAACTCGGCGTCTCGGTCAACGTCGCCGCCGCGCAACTGGCCGGCGACCACCTGGCCGACCAGCTCGCCGCCGCCCTGGAACGCTCGGCGCTGCCGCCGGAACGCCTGACGCTCGAATTCGGCGAGGCGGTGCTGGCCGATCTCGGGCTCGACGCGCTGCTGACCCTGTCGGCCATCCGCGACCTCGGCGTTGGCCTCGCGGTGGACAAATTCGGCCACGGCCCGGCCAGCGTCTCGCTGCTGCGGCAACTGCCGCTGACCACGCTGAAATTGGACCGCATGCTGCTGCGCGACGCCGCCGACAACGTCGAAGACCGCGCCATCCTGCGCGCCCTCACCCAGGCCGGCCACGCGCTGGGCTTGGTCGTGGTGGCGGACGG
The DNA here is from genome assembly GCA_035497095.1 of Acetobacteraceae bacterium. Taxonomy (GTDB): domain Bacteria; phylum Pseudomonadota; class Alphaproteobacteria; order Acetobacterales; family Acetobacteraceae; genus 70-18. The sequence continues at coordinate 3,374 of DATJEA010000168.1, forward strand.
GGTGGAAACCTGGGAACAACGCGGCCTGCTGCTGGAAATCGGCTGCGACGCGGCGCAAGGGTACCTGTTTTCGGCGGCGGTGCCGGAGACGGGGTTCGCAGCCAAGTTAAGGCAGTAAGGTCTTCTTTTCGTGAACAAAAAGAAGCAAAAAAACTTTTTGATCCTGGGCTGCGGCGCGCGTTCAGCGGGTCAGTGGGTCCAGTTCTCGGCCCGGCCGAACTTGAAGTTGTCGGCATAGGCCTTTGGCCGGAAGATCTTTTCGCGCGGCAATTCCAGATCGAACGCCAGTTCATGCCGCTCGGCATAGGCCACCGCCTCGTCTGCGCTGGGGAATATCAGCCGCACCTGGCTTCGCGTGTCGGTGCCGCCGATCCAGCCCATCAACGGGTCGGCGCGGCGCGGGCCGGTGGCCTCATACTCCAGCACCCAGTCCTGCGTGCCGGCATAGCCGGACTGCATCGCCGATTTCGGCTGACGGAAAATACGCGCCCTCATTCGCTCCGGTCTCCTGTCAGATCATGGTCGGGGCGGCCGGACTCGAACCGGCGGCCTCGTGTACCCAAAACACGCGCGCTACCAGGCTGCGCCACGCCCCGTTCCATACCGTGCCGCCGTGTACGCCGGAGGCATAAGGCAGGCAAGGTGTTCTTTTTTGAAAAAAAGAACTTTTGTTCGCCTTGCAACGGCAGTGCGCTGGCGAGTGGCGAGTCTCCAATGGATAAAAAGTCTCTTCGGTTCTTTTGTTCACAAAAAGAACGCCTTACTTCCTCCGGAGCTGATCCACATCCCGCACCGCCCCGCGGGCCGCACTCGTCGTCAGGGCCGCATAAGCCCGCAATGCCTGCGACACCTTGCGGTCGCGGCTGACCGGCTGCCATGCCTTGGCCCCCCTGGCCTCCATCGCGGCGCGGCGGGCGGCCATCACCTCGTCCGACACCGCCAGGTGCAGGCGGCGGTTGGGGATGTCGATCTCGACGATGTCGCCTTCCTCCACCAGCCCGATCGCCCCGCCTTCGGCGGCTTCCGGCGAGACATGGCCGATGCACAGGCCGGAGGTGCCGCCGGAGAAGCGGCCATCGGTGACCAGCGCGCAGACTTTGCCGAGGCCCTTGGATTTCAGGTAGCTGGTCGGATACAGCATCTCCTGCATGCCCGGCCCGCCCTTCGGCCCTTCATAGCGGATGATCGCCACATCGCCCGGCTGCAACCGGCCGCCGAGGATGCCGGAGACCGCATCGTCCTGACTTTCAAAGATTTTTGCTCGGCCCTTGAAGGAGAGGATGGAGGCATCGACGCCGGCGGTCTTCACGATGCTGCCGTCCAGCGCGATGTTGCCATGCAGCACGGCCAGCCCGCCATCCTTGCTGAAGGCGTGCGCCACGTCGTGGATCACGCCGTTTTCCCGATCAGAATCAAGCGTGTCCCAGCGCGAGGACTGGCTGAACGCGATCTGCGTCGGCACCCCGCCCGGCGCCGCGCGGTAGAACTCGCTGACCTTGGCGCTGTTGGTGCGCTTGATGTCCCAGCGGTTCAGCGCGTCGCCCAGGGTCTTGGCGTGCACCGTGCTGGTTTCGGTATGGATCAGCCCGGCGCGGTCCAATTCGCCAAGGATTCCAAGGATTCCGCCGGCGCGGTGAACATCCTCCACATGCACATCGGCCACCGCCGGCGCCACCTTGCACAGCACCGGCACGTGGCGCGATAGCCGGTCGATGTCCTTCATGGTGAAGTCCAGCTCCGCCTCCTGGGCTGCCGCCAGCAGGTGCAGCACGGTGTTGGTCGAGCCGCCCATCGAGATATCCAGCGTCATCGCGTTTTCGAAGGCCTGGAAATTGGCGATGCTGCGCGGCAGCACGCTGGCATCGTCCTGCTCGTAATACTGCCGCGCCAGGTCGACGATGGTGCGGCCGGCTTCCAGGAACAGCGCCTTGCGGTCGGCGTGGGTGGCCAGCACAGTGCCGTTGCCGGGCAGCCCGAGGCCCATCGCTTCGACCAGGCAATTCATTGAATTTGCGGTAAACATGCCGGAGCAACTGCCGCAGGTCGGGCAGGCCGAGCGCTCCATCGCCATCACGTCGGCGTCGCTCACCGTATCATCGGCGGCGGTCACCATGGCGTCGATCAGGTCGATCGAGCGGGTGATGCCGCCGAGCACCACCTTGCCGGCCTCCATCGGGCCACCGGAGACGAACACGGGGGGGATATTGAGCCGCATCGCGGCCATCAGCATGCCGGGGGTGATCTTGTCGCAGTTGGAGATGCAGACCAGCGCGTCGGCGCAGTGGGCGTTGACCATGTATTCCACCGCATCGGCGATCAGCTCGCGCGAGGGCAGGCTGTAGAGCATGCCGTCATGGCCCATGGCGATGCCATCATCGACCGCTATGGTGTTGAATTCCTTGGCAACACCGCCGACCTGCTCAACCTCGCGGGCGACCAGCTGGCCCATGTCCTTGAGGTGCACATGGCCGGGCACGAACTGGGTGAAGCTGTTGGCGATGGCGATGATCGGCTTGCCGAAATCGCCGTCCTTCATGCCTGTGGCGCGCCACAGGCCGCGGGCGCCGGCCATGTTGCGGCCGTGGGTGCTGGTGCGGGAACGATAAGCGGGCATGGGCAGGCTCCTCCGGTGCTGGCGTATGTGAGCCAAAACCGGATGTTATGTCCATGCACCGCCAAGCAGGTCAGGCTTTCCGGGTGAACACCAGGGTGAGATTGTTGGCCGGCATCTGGGTAATCTCGGGGCCGGCGAAGCCGGATCGTTCCGCCAACGCGGCAACATCCTCCAGGTCGCGGATGCCCCATTGCGGGTTGCGGGCGCGCAGATCGGCGTCGAAGGCGGCGTTGCCTGCCGAGGTATCGGCGCCATTTACCCGGTATGGGCCGTATAAAACCAGCTTCTGGCCGTTGGAAAGCATCCGATTGGCGCAAAAAAACAGCCCCTCGGCGGCCTCCCACGGGGCGATATGGATCATGTTGGCGCAGAAAATCGCGGCGATAGGTATGTCGCTGACATTTCTCGCTGTCGTATCGAAATCGATCGCCGGGCGGACATTGGCCAGCCCCGCGCACCAGGCGTCGATGCTGGCGCGACGCTCCGGCGCCGGGTCGCTGGGCTGGAACACCAGGCGGGGCAGTGCGGCCGCGAAGTGGGCGACATGCTCGCCGGTGCCGCTGGCGATTTCCAGCACCGTGCCGCTGGCCGGCAGCACGCGGCGCAGCACGTCCAGGATCGCGTCACGGTTGCGTTGGGCGGCGGCGGAGTGCAGGCGGGGGTCGGTCATCGGGCGGGACTCGAACGGTTGCGGAATGCGCGGCTGGTACACGATGCGCCGCGCCGGCGCGACTCACCGGGATGTGAGGCCATTGCCGGCGCCGATATGGCAAAACATCGGGCAAACTGTGAAGGATTTGCGCGATGGGCATGGGGCAGACCCTCAACATACTGGAACAGCGGCTGCTGGTGCTGCAAGGCCGGGTGCGGCAGGTGGCGCTCGACGTGCTGGGCAGCGGCAAGGCGGCCGGCGCCGGCTCGCAGGACCCGTCGCAGGCGGCGCGGCTGGCGCGGCTGGGGCAGAAGCTGAACGGCATTGAGAGCGAACTGGCGCAGATTCTGAAGCTGTTGCAGAACGCCGCGCATACCTTGGATTGGCGCGAGCGGATCGCCTGGCGGGTGGGGCGCGAGCATCGCTACCGGGCGCTGCAATCGGCGCGCAGCCATGTCGGCCGGCAGCGCGAGGTGTATCAGTTGCTGCAGGACATCATCCTCGATCTCGAGGATCTGGTTAAGGGCACCGGCACGCTGACCACCGCCGACCTGATGGGCCTGGGCAGCAAGCTGAACAGCCAGTTCAGCCAGTTCAGCAGTTCGATCCAGGAGGCCAGGGCGATGATCTCGCAGCCCAGCCAGCCGACATTTGCGGCGCCCGACCATACCGTGAATGTCGGCTGGTCGACGCTGGTGATGATGGCCTACATGCTGGCGCTGGCGCTGCGCGAGCGGGCGCGGCGGCGCACCGGCGCGGGGTGACGCGAGCGGTTGGCGGCGTAGAGTGGGGGCACACCGACTCGTGGCGTAAGCTGCGGTTCTAACGATCGTGAGGGCTGCCGTGGCTGATGCCGAAACCGAACTGCGCCGCCTGCTGGACATCATGGCGGCGCTGCGTACGCCGGCCAGCGGCTGCCCGTGGGATGTGGCGCAGGATTTCGATAGCATCGCGCCGTACACCATCGAGGAAGCCTATGAGGTGGCGGACGCCATCGCGCGGCGGGATTTCGCCGCGCTGCCGGACGAGTTGGGCGATCTGCTGTTCCAGGTGGTGTTCCATGCCCGGATGGCCGAGGAACAGGGGCGGTTCGGGTTTGCCGAGGTGGCCCGCGCGATCGCCGACAAAATGGTGCGGCGGCATCCGCATGTGTTCGGCGATGCCGCGGCACGCGATGCCGGGATGCAGGCGGCGGCCTGGGAGGCGCAGAAGCGGGAAGAGCGGCTGGCGCGGGCCGAGGGCGGCACGCTGGACGGCATCGCCGCCGGGCTGCCGGCGCTGACCCGGGCGCACAAGCTGACCGCGCGGGCGGCGCGGGTGGGGTTCGACTGGCCGGACGCGGCCGCGGTGCTGGACAAGCTGGAGGAGGAGGCCGCCGAGGTGCGCGCCGAACTGGCCGGCGCCGATCGGGCGCGGTTGCAGGACGAGGTGGGCGATCTGCTGTTCGTGCTGGCCAATCTGGCGCGCAAGCTGGAGTTGGACCCGGAGGCCTGCCTGCGGCATGCGAATTTGAAGTTCGCGCGGCGGTTTGCCGGGGTGGAGGCGCTGCTGGCGGTGCGCGGGATGAGTGCGGCGGAGGCGACGCTGGCGGAGATGGAGGCGGCGTGGGGGGCGGTGAAGGCGGCGGAGCGGGGTGGGGGTTAGCGGCGGCAGGATTCATATCGGGGCGGGGGGAAGCGAGCATCTTCGCGTTCTGCCCGCTGCCTCTATGCTTGTTGGTGAACTGTGTTGCTTACTGAGTTGGGCCAGGAAGCAAGCAATGCTGTGCCTGTGCGAAACTCGAAACTCTTGCACGACCGCCCTTCAGCAAGAAAGTTTCACCACAGAGACACAGAGACACGAAGAAGGAAGCAAAGAGGGGACGCTTGTTGCTTTCTTCTCGGTGTGTCTGTGTCTCTGTGTCTCTGTGGTGAGTCTTCTTTATCACTCGCCACGGCAAAACGGCGGCGGGCTACCCGATCAGGCGGTCTGGCCGGTGCCGCAACGGGCGGCAATGCTGCCTTGTCAATAGAATACCGATCAATCTTGTTGACGTCTTGTTACAGATAGGTTCAAAGTCCTCCCGCGTTTGCTCGATAGCCATCATTTGGAGTGACCTTTATGCGCCTTGGCTCATTGTTGCCGGCGGCCGCGCTGCTGGCCGCATCGCTTGTTGCTGCGACGCCGGCACGGGCCGACCCGCAGATCGTCTGGACCTTGTCGGGGATCAGCCTGACCAACCCCGATTACAGCAACCAACCCGCCGTGGTGAGCGGCAGTTTTACCATCGACGGCGCGGCCATCGATACCAGTTCGGCCGTCACCGCGTTCAACATCAGCATCTCGGACGTGGGATGGGGCGTGGCGACGTTCGATAGCAGCGCCGGCGGGATGGCATATGCCGATTCGTCGAGCGATATCTATTTTTACCACGAAACAGACCTCAGATATCTCGAACTCAGGTTCGCGAGCCCGCTGGACGGATCGGTTTCGCCGGACCAGATCAGTTCGATCGGCGATCCTCCCGGGGCAATCGCGGACGTGTGCGCCGACGGCTGCGTCTTCATGTCGTCGGCCGGAGAGGCCACCCTTGCACGCACGGCGGTGCCTGAGCCGGCGTCGCTGGCGCTGCTGCTGACCGGGTTGGCCGGGCTGGTGGTCGTGAGGCGGCCGGCGCGGGGCTGAGCGGCGGGGCCGGGTCAGGCGGCCTGTTGCAGCGTCGGGGCGATGTCTTCCACCGTGGTGCGGCGCATGTCGCGGACTTCGCCGGTGTCGTTGTAGCGGCGGGCGCGGTGCATGGTCTGGCGGTTGTCCCACATGACGAGGTCGTGCAGGCGCCAGCGGTGGGTGTAGACGAAGTTCGGCTGGGTGGCGTGCTCGACCAGGTCGCGGATCAGCGCCATCGCCTCGGGGCGGGGCATGCCCTCGATCTCGCCGATATGCGAGGACAGGAAGATCGACTTGCGGCCGGTGCTGCGGTTGGTGCGGACCAGGCGCTGGCGGACCGGGGCGAATTTCTGTTTTTCCTCCGGGGTGAATTCGGCGAAGCCGAGCAGGCCGCGCGAGTAGATCAGCGAGTGATGGGTGACGAGGTCGGCGATCTCGGCCTTGGTGGCATCATCCAGCGTGTCGTAGGCGGCGCGCATGTCGGCGAACTGGGTGTCGCCGCCGGTCCTGGGGATGGCGCGGGCGGACAGGGCGGAGAATTTCGCCGGTGTCGGCTTGAAGCTGCTGTCGCTGTGCCAGAGCAGGTTGCCGAGGTTGAACATGCGGCGGCGGTCGTCGCGGGCGAACAGCTTGTTGTCGCGGTCGAGGTTGGAGATGTCGGCCATGTCGAACGGGATGCGGCGCTCGTCGTTGGTCTGGATGTTGCCGGTGGCGAATTCCAGGGTGCCGAAATTGCGGGCGAAGGCGCGCTGCTGGTCGTCGCTGACGTCCTGGTCGTGGAACACCAGCACGCCGTAGCGGTCCATCGCCGCTTCGATTTCGGCGGCCTGGGTGGGGGTGAGCGGCTGGCGCAGGTCGAGGCCGGAGACCTCGGCGGTGAAGGTGGGGTGGATCTGGGTGATCTGCATCGCTGGTTCCTCCGCAGTGGCAAGGAGAATGAGTTTTTTTGGCTCTTTTTTCCAAAAAAAGAACTGCTTACTTCTTATCCGCGTAACTCTTGGCCATCCCCTCCCCCGGATCGGCCTGTGGCCCATACGGCATGATCGGGTAGCGCAGCCCGGCCTTGCCGAGGCCGATCAGGCCTTCGACGGCGCGGGCGAGGTCGGCGGGGGGGAGCGCCATCAGCATTTCGTCGTCGGCGACGCCGCCGTAGCGGCGTTCGGCGTAGCAGGGGATGGAGAGGCTGACGGTCTGGGTTTTCAGCGCGTGGCCCCAGCTATCGGCGCAGGCGCTTTCGCCGGTGATGGAGAAGTCGTAGCGCCGGTAGTTTTTCCATTGCAGGCCGTTGATGAACAGGATCATCTGCGCCGGGTTGGCGTAGAACAGGCAGATATCCGGCGGGTCCAGCCGGGCGCTGCGCAGTGGCGAGACGACCAGGCCGTGGTAACGCCCGGCCGGGACGCGCGGCATCTGCGCCTGGTGGGCTGCGGCGGCTTCACGATTCTGAAACCACACACCCTCGAACTTGCGGCCGGAGAGGTAGAGTTCGGAGGGTTCGTTGAGGCCGATGATGCCGCCGCAGTTGGAGAAGCCGGGCACGTTCTCGTGGGTGATGCCCATGGTGAAGCCGGCGAGGCGGGCGCGGGTGACCAGTTGGCAGGTGGTGAATCTGCGGCCCTGGGCCGGGCGGCGCAGGCCGGGGACGGCGGCCATCTCGTCGAGATCCTCGAACAGTTTCATGCCGATCGGCAGGGTGCGCAGGCGCAGCAGGTCGGCGAGTTGGTTGGCGAGATCGGCGATCTGTTGGCCGTTGAGGGCGGGGGTTGGGGTGTCGAGCG
>DATJEA010000169.1:0-25397 GCA_035497095.1 Acetobacteraceae bacterium
GGCGCCGGCCATGTCCGCGCCGAGGCATCGGTGGAGATGAATTTCGCCAAGGTGAAGGAGACCCGCGAGACCTATGATCCGGACGGCCAGGTGCTGCGCAGCACGCAGACCAGCACCGACACCAGCAAGACCACCGAGCCGGCCAAGAGCGTCACCGTGCAGAACAACCTGCCCAACGCCAATGCCGACAGCCCCGGCGCCGGCACCCAGTCCAACCGGCAGGAGGAGACCAACAACTACGAGATCAGCAAGACCGTGCGCACCCTGGTCAGCGACCAGCCGCAGATCAAGCGCATCAGCCTGGCGGTGATGGTCGATGGCGTGCAGACCAAGGACGCCAACGGCAAGACCGTCTGGCAGCCGCGCAGCGCCGAGGACCTGGCGCATATCCAGGCGCTGGTGCAGAGCGCGGTCGGCTACGACCAGAAGCGCGGCGACCATGTCGAAGTGGTCAGCATGAAGTTCGCCGATGACAGCGCGCTGGCGCTGGCCGCCCCCCAGGGCCTGTTCGGCCTGCCGCTCGACCGCGCCGACCTGATGCATCTGGCGCAGAACGGCCTGCTCGGGCTGATCGGCCTGGTGGCGCTGCTGTTCGTGTTCCGCCCGATGGTCACCCGGCTCACCACGCTGGCGCCGGCAGCCCTGCCGGGCGCGGCGCTGCCCGAGATCGCCGGCCTCGCCACGCTGGCCGACGCGCAAGGCCGCCCGGCGGAGGGTGCGGCGCTGCTGCAAGGCCCCGGCGGCGTGCCCCTGCTGGCCGCCCCGGACGGCGAGGCCGCGTTCACCGAGCAGGAGGGGCTGGTCAGCCTCGGCAATGTCGACGGCCAGCTGCGCGCCTCGTCGATCCGCCGGCTGACCGAACTGGTCGACAAGCATCCCGAGGAGAGCCTGTCGATCGTGCGCGCCTGGATGCAGGAAGGAGCCGCCTGATGCCCCGCCCCGACGATTCCGGCGGCATGACCGGATCGCAGAAGGCCGCCGTGCTGATGCTGGCGCTCGGCGAGGAGCAGTGCGCCCGGCTGTTCAGCATGATGCACGAGGACGAGATCAAGGAGGTCTCCGGCGCCATGGCCCAGCTCGGCCCGGTCCGCTCCGAGGTGGTGGAGCGGCTGTGCATCGAGTTCGCCGAGCAGATCGGCGGCGCCGGCAACCTGGTCGGCAGCTACGAGAACACCGAGCGGCTGCTGCTGAAGACCCTGCCGCGTGACCGGGTCGGCCAGATCATGGAGGAAATCCGCGGCCCGGCCGGGCGTACCATGTGGGACAAGCTGGGCAATGTGCACGAGGCGGTGCTGGCCAACTACCTGAAGAACGAATACCCGCAGACCGTCGCCGTGGTGCTCTCCAAGGTCCGCGCCGAGCATGCCGCCAGGGTGCTGGCGATGCTGCCGGAGAGCTTCGCCATGGAGGTGGTGATGCGCATGCTGCGGATGGAGAGCGTGCAGAAAGACGTGCTGGACGGGGTGGAGAAGACGCTGCGCGCCGAATTCATGTCCAACCTCGCCCGCAGCACCCGGCGCGATGCGCACGAGATGATGGCGGAAATCTTCAACAACCTGGACCGCCAGGCCGAAGCCCGCTTCGTCGCCGCGCTGGAGGAGCGCAACCGCGACGCCGCCGAGCGGATCAAGGCGCTGATGTTCACCTTCGACGACCTGCAACGGCTCAGCCCGATGGCGATCCAGACGCTGCTGCGCGTGGTCGAGAAGGACAAGCTGCCGCTGGCGCTGAAAGGCGCCTCGGAGAAGCTGCGCGAGCTGTTCTTCAGCAACCTCTCCGAACGCGCCGGCAAGATGCTGCGCGAGGAGATCGAGGCCCTCGGCCCGGTCAAGCTGCGCGAGGTGGACGAGGCGCAGGCCAATATCGTCGCGCTGGCCAAGGAGATGGCCGCCACCGGCCAGATCGAGATCAGCCAGGGCAAGGACGAGGAGCTGGTGTACTAGATCATGAACGCCCATAGCCGCCCACCGCCGGCCCGCCCGTTGCACCGATTGTTCGCCGAGGAATTCGACGCGCAGTCCGGCATCACCGTGCTGGACCCGCCGGAGCCGCCCGACGAGCCGGAAACCATCGCCCCCAGCTTCACCCAGGAGGCGCTGGAGACGGCGCGCGAGGCCGCCTATGCCGAGGGCTACAGCCGCGGCCTGTCGCAGGCGGCGCAGGACCGCGCCGAGATCGGCGGCCAGTTGCTGGCCGGCATCGCCCAGCGCCTCGCCGATGCCGAGGCGGCGGCGCGCGAGGCGGCCGAGGCCTCGGCGCTGGCGGTGGCCGAGTTGCTGATCAACACGCTGGCCGCCCTGTTCCCCACCCTCTGCGCCCGCCACGGCGCCGGCGAGGTGGCCGCCCTGGCCCGCACCGTGCTGCCGGCGCTGGACCGCGAGCCGCGCATCAGCCTGCGGGTGAGCCCGCATGTTCTCCCCGAACTCGAGGCCGAACTGGCCCGGCTGGACCCTGAATTGCGCGCCCGCATCGCCGTCATCGCCACCGACGCGGTCGCCCCCGGCGACATCCGCATCGCCTGGCAGGACGGCGGCGCCCGGCGCGACGGCGCCGCCCTCTGGGCGCAGATCGCCGCCACCCTGGCCGAATACGGCCTGGCCGCGCCCGAACTTCCCGCAGGAGAGCGTAATGGCTGACGACATGGAACTGGTCGAACTCGCCGAACCGTCGGCCCAGGCCGCCGAACCCGCCGGCCCGCGCAGCGCCCGCGATCTGGAGGCGGTCTACGACATCCCGGTCACTGTCAGCGCGGTGCTCGGCCGCGCCAGCATGCAGGTCTCGCAACTGCTGAAACTCGGCCGCGGCGCGGTGGTCGAACTCGACCGCAAGCTGGGCGAGGCGATCGACATCTACGTCAACAACCGCCTCGTGGCGCGCGGCGAGGTGGTGATGGTCGACGACAACCGGCTCGGCGTGACGATGACCGAAATCGTCAAGACCGACCGGCCGGGCTGACCAAAATGCGCATGCTGATCATCGGCGCGCTCACCGGCGAATTGTCCCGCGCCGCGCAACTGGTGCTGGCCACCGGCGCCAAGCTCGATCAGGCCGACAGCCTGGACGCCGCGCTGCCGATCCTGCGCCGCGAGGCCCGCATCGACCTGGTGCTGTGCGACATCGCGCACGACATCGCCGCCCTGGTGCAGGCGCTGGCCGCCGAGCGGATCGCCATCGCCGTGGTCGCCTGCGGCGTGGAGGCGGACGCCGACGCCGCGGTGCGCGCCATCGAGGCCGGCGCCCGCGAATTCCTGCCGCTGCCGCCGGATGCGGACCTGATCGCCGCCATCCTCGCCGCCGCCGCCGGCGACCACCACGCCGTGGTGGTGCGCGACCCGGCGATGCTGGCCACGCTGCACCGCGCCGAGCAGGTCGCCATCGCCGACGCCTCGGTGCTGATCACCGGCGAAAGCGGCACCGGCAAGGAAATCCTCGCCCGCCACATCCACCAGCACTCGCGCCGCGCCGGCGGCCCGTTCGTGGCGCTGAACTGCGCCGCGATCCCGGAGAACCTGCTGGAAAGCGAGCTGTTCGGCCACGAGAAGGGCGCGTTCAGCGGCGCCCAGGCGCGGCGCACCGGCAAGTTCGAGGCGGCCGACGGCGGCACCCTGCTGCTCGACGAAATCGGCGAGATGGACATCCGCCTGCAAGCCAAGCTGCTGCGCGCGGTGCAGGAGCGCGAGATCGACCGCATCGGCGGCAACGGCCCGGTGCGGGTCAATGTCCGCATCCTGGCCACCACCAACCGCGACCTGCTGGCCGAGATCGCCGCCGGCCGGTTCCGCGAGGACCTGTATTTCCGCCTCAATGTCGTAGCACTTCGCATCCCGCCCTTGCGCGAGCGCCCCGGCGATGTCGCGACGCTGGCCGAGCATTTCGCCCGCCGCTATGCGGAGGTGAACGCGCTGCCCTATCGCCCACTGACCCGCGCCGCACTCCAGCGTCTCGCCGCGCATGGCTGGCGCGGCAATGTGCGCGAGCTGGAAAACACCCTGCACCGCGCCGTGCTGCTGGCGCATGGCGACAGCATCGACCTCGACGCCATCGAACTCGCGCCCGGCTCCCCTGCCGCCGCGCCCGCCGCCGCGCCGCCCGGCATCGCCGGCCTGGTCGGCCGCCGCATGGAGGAGGTGGAGCGCGACCTGATCGTGGAAACCCTCACCCACACGCTGGGCAACCGCACCCACGCCGCCACCATCCTCGGCATCTCGATCCGCGCCCTGCGCAACAAGCTGCGCGACTACTCGGCGCAGGGCGTCGCGGTGCCGCCGCCGGCCGCCGGCGTCGCCGCCTGATGTCCGGCAGCCTCGCCCGCCTCGCGCCGTTCTCGGCCGCGCTGCGCCGCGCCTCGCCGGGCACCGATGTCGGGCTGGCATTCGGCGTCATCTGCCTGCTCTCGGTGCTGATATTGCCGCTGCCCACGGTGATTCTCGACTTCGGGCTGGCGACTTCGATCACCATGGCGGTGCTGGTGCTGATGGTGGCGATGTTCCTGCAACGCCCGCTGGACTTCACCAGCTTCCCGACCCTGCTGCTGCTCACCACCCTGCTGCGGCTGTCGCTCAACGTCGCCACCACGCGCCTGATTCTGTCGCACGGCAACGAGGGCCAACTCGCCGCCGGCCATGTCGTGGCGGCCTTCGGCGGCTTCCTGATGGGCGGCGACGTGGTGATCGGCGTGATCCTGTTCGCCATCCTGCTGGTGGTGAACTTCATGGTCATCACCAAAGGCTCCGGCCGCATCGCCGAAGTCGCCGCCCGCTTCAGCCTGGACGCCATGCCCGGCAAGCAGATGGCGATCGACGCCGACCTCTCCGCCGGCATGATCGACGAGAAGACCGCCCGCCGCCGCCGCCGCGAACTGGAGGAAGAAAGCGGCTTCTACGGCGCCATGGACGGCGCCGCCAAGTTCGTTCGCGGCGACGCCATCGCCGGCCTGATCATCACCTGCATCAACATAATCGGCGGGCTGGCGATCGGCCTGGTGCGGCACGGCATGGGCTTCGCCGACGCCGCCAGCACCTACACCACGCTCACCGTCGGCGACGGCCTGGTCAGCCAGATCCCCGCCCTGCTGGTCTCCACCGCCGCCGGCATCGTGGTCACCAAGGGCGGCATGGAGGGCACCGCCGACGCCGCCCTGATGCGCCAGCTCGGCGGCAGCCCGAAGCCGCTGGCGATGGCCGCCGGCGCCGCCGCGGTGCTGGCGCTGATGCCCGGCCTGCCGATGCTGCCGTTCATGGCGCTGGCCGGCCTCGCCGGCGGCGGCGCCTGGCTGCGCCGCAGCAACCCGCCGCGCCCGGAAGGCGAGGTGCAGGCCGGCGCCCCGGTTGCCGCCGAACCGCCAATCACCGAGGCGCTGCGCATCGACCTGGTGCGCATCGAACTCGGCTACGGCCTGCTGGCGCTGGCCGGCGGCGAGGCCCCGCGCCTCACCGAGCAGATCAAGGGCCTGCGCCGCGCCGTCGCCACCGAGATGGGCTTCGTCCTCCCCCCGGTCCGCATCCAGGACAACATGCAGTTGGAGCCCGACGCCTATTGTGTCCGCATCAAGGAGATCGAGGCCGGCCGCGGTACCATCCGCCCCAACCTGCTGCTCGCCATGGACCCGGACGGCCGCGCCCCCGACCTCGCCGGCGAGGCCACCCGCGAGCCCACCTTCAACCTGCCGGCGCTGTGGATCGACCCCGCGCTGCGCGACGAGGCGAATTTCCGTGGCTGCACCGTGGTCGACCCGCCCAGCGTGCTCACCACTCACCTCACCGAGATCGTCAAGCAGACCATGGCCGATCTGCTGTCCTACGCCGAAACCCAGAAGCTGCTCGACGAATTGCCGCGCGAGCAGCAGAAGTTGGTCGCCGAACTGATCCCGTCGCAAATCTCGGCCGGCGGGGTGCAGCGTGTGCTGCAATCGCTGCTGTCCGAGCGCGTGTCGATCCGCGACCTGCCGACCATCCTGGAAGGCATCCAGGAAGCCTGCGGCGGCCAGGCTCGCGCCATCCCGGCGATCACCGCCCATGTCCGCACCCGCCTCGCGCGGCAGATCAGCGACGCCAATACCGGCCCGAACGGCTACCTGCCGCTGATCACCCTGTCCCCTGAATGGGAGACGATCTTCGCCGAATCGCTGGTCGGCCCGCCGGAGGAGCGCCAACTCGCCATGCCGCCGTCGCGCCTCGGCGAATTCATGCAGCGCCTGCGCACCGCGTTCGACGACGCGGCGGCCACCGGCGAGGCCCCGGCGCTGCTCACCGGCGGCAACGTCCGCTTCCACGTCCGCGCCATCGTCGAACGCATCCGGCCGGAGACACCGGTGCTGGCGCAGGCGGAAATCCATCCCCGGGCGCGGATTCGGACGGTGGGGAGCATATGAAGCAAGCCAGCAAGTCTTCTTTGGTTGAAAACAAAGAAGCAAAAAAACTTCATTCGTTGTGGAGACTCCGGCCTCTCCGCGTCACCACCGTTGCAAGGCGAACAGAAAGTTTTTTAGTTCTTCTTTTCAAAAAAGAACTGCTTCCTTGCGCTTAAAACTATTCCGCGCCCCGGCCATGGCCGAAGCCATGCGCCAGGTCCGCGCCGAACTCGGCTCGGACGCGTTGATCCTGTCGTCGCGCCGCGTCGCCGACGGCGTGGAGATCACCGCCGCCCTGGAGCCGCCAGCCCCGGCGGTGGCCGACCCGGCACGCCAGCAGGCGCTCGCCTGGCACGCCGTACCGCCGGCAATCGCCGCCCGCTTGCAGGCCGGCCCGCTGGCCTTCGCCTTGTCGGCAGCCTTGCGCTTTACGCCACTGAGGCTGGCGGCCGGTGCCGCGCCGCTGCTGCTGACCGGCCCGCCCGGCGCCGGCAAGACGCTGACCTGCGCCCGCCTCGCCACCAGGCTGGTGATGGCCGGCGCCAAGCCGATGGTCATCACCGCCGATGGCCGCCGCGCCGGCGCCATCGAGCAGCTTGCCGCCTTCACCCGGCTGCTCGGCCTCAATCTGCTGGTCGCCAGCCAGCCCGCCACGCTGGCCCAGGCCGTTTCCCGCCGCGAGTCCGCCGCCCCGGTGCTGATCGACGCCCCCGGCATCGATGCCTTCGACCCGGCCCAGCGCGACGAAATGGCCGCCCTGGCCGCCGCCGCCCAGGCCACCACCGCGCTGGTGCTGCCGGCCGGGCTCGACCCCGCCGAGGCCGCCGATCTGGCCCAGGCGCATGCGCAGCACGGCGCGCAGCTGCTGGTCGCCACCAGACTGGACAGCGCCCGCCGGCTGGGTGGCGTGCTGGCCGCCGCGGCAGCCGGCTTGCCGCTGGCCGAAGCCGGCATCGGCCCGGGTGCGGCCGACGGCCTGGTGCCGATGACGCCCGAACTGCTCGCCGCCCGCCTGACCCGCACCCAAGCCCGCCTGGAAGCCACGCCATGACCCGCACCGGACAGATCACCGCCATCGCCTCCGGCAAGGGCGGCGTCGGCAAGACCTGGTTCGCCATCACGCTGGCCCATGCGCTGGCCCGCGCCGGCCGCCGGGTGCTGCTGTTCGATGGTGATCTCGGACTGGCCAATGTCGATATCCAGCTCGGCCTGCTGCCGGAACACGACCTCGCCGCCGTGGTCGCCGGCAGCATGACCCTGGCGCAGGCAGCCCTGCATCACGAGGGCGGCTTCGATATCATCGCTGGCCGCTCCGGCTCCGGAGCGTTGTCGGCGCTGGACGCCGCCGCCCTGGCCCAGGTGCTGGCCGCGCTGCGCCAGGCGGCAGCCCAGTACGACCATATCATCCTCGATCTCGGCGCCGGACTGGACCAGGCGGTGCGTCGCATGGCGGCGTTCGCCGACCTGCTGCTGGTGGTCGCAACCGAAGAACCCACCAGCCTCACCGACGCCTACGCGGTGCTGAAACTGCACGCCGCCGACCGCGCCGCTCTCCCCAGCGAAGCCCGTATCGTCGTCAACCAGTCCACCAGCCGGGCTGGCGGCGAGCGCACCTACGCCACGCTGGCCCGCGCCTGCACCGCCTTCCTCGGCCACACCCCGAAGCTCGCCGGCATCATCCGCCGCGACGACCGGGTGCGCGACGCGATCCGCCGCCAGACTCCGCTGCTGGCCCGCCACCCCACCGCCGCGGCGGCCGAGGATGTGGAAGCCGTGGCGCGCGCACTGGCCGCCTGAGGCCAGTCAATTTTCAGCGTCCCGCCTCAGTGCAGCACCGCGCCCGCCACCGCCCCGGCGCCGGCGCCCACCGCCGCCCCCACCAGCACCGGCCCGCCGACCACCGCACTCACCACCGCGCCGCCCGCCGCGCCGATCGCGCCGCCGCTCAACACCCGCTGCTGCGTCCGCGTCAGCCCCGAGCACGCCCCCAGCGACCCGGCCGCCAGCACCAGCACCGTCACCCGCATCAGATTTTTCATCACGTCGTTCCCTTGATTGATATCCCGTTTGAGGATCTCAACAAAACCCTCAGATACGGCATACATATTGGGTCGCGATTGCGGCAACAAACCGGCGCCGCGATCACGCCTGCGGGAAGCGGCACCTACTCGCCGGCCAGTTCCCGCCGCCGCCGGTCCAGTTCCTCAGTGTAGCGCCGCAGCGCGTATTGCTCGGTCAGGATGCCGATCACCCGGCGGCTTTCGGTGCCGTCCACCACCACCAGCGCGTCGGCCTCGGCCTGCTCGAACACCCCCACCGCCGCCTTGATGGTCATCTGCGGCAGCAGCATCTCGTCCTGGTAATGCAGCATCTCCGTCACCTTGCCGGCGCCGTCCTCATCGGCATGCGCCTCGGCGACCATCACGATGCCCAGATAGCGGTTGGCCTCGTCGATCACCACCACGCGGCTGCTGGCGCCGAGCGGAAAGTCGCGCCGGAACGCCGCCAGCGAGGTATCGGCCCGCACCGTGCGCACCTCGCGCCGCATCATCCGCCCGACCGTGAGGTTGCGCATCCAGCCGATATCGACGGCGCTGCGGATCGCCTCGCCGCGCAGATGGAACCGCCAGGTGGCGAACGAGTAGCCGAAGGTCCTGCGCACCGTCAGCGCCGAGACCACCGCCGCCCCCAGCACGGCCACCGTCATCGGCAGGCTGCCGGTGGTCTCCAGCGCCAGGAACGCCATGGTCAGCGGCCCGCCCACCACCGCCACCGCCAGCGCGCTCATCCCCACCAGCGCGCACACCACCGGCGGAATCAGCGGCGCCGTGGTCATCAGCGCCAGCGCCGCCGCGAACGCCTTGCCCACCAGCGAACCGACGAACAGCGACGCGAAGAACAGCCCGCCACGGAAGCCTGCGCCCAGCGAGATCGCCGAGCCCATCGTCTTCAGCAGGATCAGCAGCAAAATCTCGGGCAGCCCATACGGCGCGTCGAACGTCACATGCAGCGCCGCGTGGCCGGAGGACAGCACCTTCGGCGAGATCAGCGCCAGGCACCCCAGCAGCAGCCCGCCCAGCGCCGGCCGCGCCCAGGCCGGCAGCTTGGTGGCGCGAAACGCCTGCTCCGACAGCGTCACCGCCCGCATCAGCGCGATGCCGCCCAGCGCGCAGATGATGCCGATCGCCAGGATCGGCAGATAGCTCGACACCGCGATTTCCGTCGGCACCCGCACGTCGAACACATAGGCGTTCGGGATCAGCCAGCGCACCACCGAAACGCCGACGATCGCCGACACCACCACCGGCGCCAGCGTCACCAGCGTATAGGTGCCGATCACCAGCTCGAACGCATAGAACGCCCCGGTAAACGGCGCATTGAACGCCGCCGCGATCGCCCCGGCGGCGCCGCAGCCCAGCAACACCCGCAAATCGTTGCGCCGCAGCCGGAACGCCTGCCCCAGCTTGGAGGCCAGCGCCGAGCCGATCTGCGCATACCCGGCCTCCAGCCCCACCGAGGCGCCGGCGCCGTTCGAGATCATGGTCTGCGCCACCACCAGCAGGCTGCCGTTCATCCCCATGCGGCCGCCGAACAGCGCATTCGCCTCGATCGGGTCAGCCGCCTGGCGCAGCCCCCAGCGCGCCGCCAGCAGCCCCAGCGCGCCCATCACCAGCCCGCCCAGCACCGGCACGATCAGCGCGCTGAACGGGTTCACCGACACCTGGCTCGACAGATGCTGCCCGGCCCCCAGGCCGAAGAACAGCCGATGCGCCTCCTGCGTCGAGACCATCATCACCGTCACGCACAGCCCGGCGATCAGCCCGACCACCGCGGCCAGCACCACCAGCCAGATTTCCGAGCCGCGCACCAGCGCCCGCAAGGTCTGCGGCGCGTGCAGCACCCATGCGCCAAGATCGCGCCGATGCCGCGCCACCGCCGAGGGGCGCCGTGCCGCGGCCGCGGCTTTCCTGCGTCTGGCGGCTATTGCCCGCCCCACGTTGATCCGGCCCAGAAACCCGACGCCAGGGAAATCCCCCATTCGTTCCGAACTCGACCCTCAACCGCTCGCGTACACACGTTCGCGCTGCGGCGCCGCGGCAACCGCATTGCAACAGGCGCATCCCGCCATCCTGCCCGTTCATCGCCCGGACGATCCCCGGACCCCGTCAAATCCTCCTACAGCTTCCCCACTCTTACCGCAGAACATGTCTTAAATACGAAAAAACAGGCGGCTGGCGTGTCTTTTTCTCATGTCTGCCGGCCGATTCGCCCTCCGCCCGCTACACGATGCCGCGATCCCGCCCCCTGCTCACACGATACCCCGTTCGCGGCGGGTCGCCTCCAGGTCATCGGCGATGAACGCCCGCACCACCTCCACCAGCGCCTCATGCGCTGCGAACCCCAGCGCCCGCGCCCTGGTCGCGGTGAACCCGGCCGGCCAGTCGCCGACAATGCCGGCGATCACCGGGTCGGCCTCGCGCCGCACCAGCGCCGCCGCGCCTGGCCGCACCTGCTCCAGCGCCGCCAGCATCTCGCCCACCGTCACGCACAGCCCCGGCAGGTTGACGCTGCGGTCCAGCCCCATCGGCCCGGTATCCAGCGCCGCCGCATGCAGCAGCCAGCCCACCGCGCTGCGCGGGCTGCCGATCCACACCTTGAAGTCGTCCGGCACCGGCAACGCCGTCTGCAGCCCCAGCAGCGGCTCGCGCAGGATGCTGGAGAAGAAGCTGCTCGCCGCCTTGTTCGGCCGCCCCGGCCGCACCACCACGGTCGGCAGCCGCAGGCACACCGCATCGAGAAAGCCGCGCCGCGACGCATCGTTGAGGAACAACTCCGCCGCCGCCTTCTGCGCGCCATAGGAATTGGCCGGCACCTGCCGCGCCTCATCGCCCAGCACCGCATCCTGCCCGCCGGAGAAACTGGCCAGCGAACTGGTGAATACCACCCTGGGCGGCTTGCCCAACGCCCGGCAGGCATCGATCACAGCATCGGTGCCGCGACTGTTCACCCGCCGGCCAAGCTCGTAATCCGCCTCCGCCGCCGCACTCACCACCGCGGCCAGATGAAACACCACATCGGTGCCGGCGGGGATCGCCGCCTCCGGCAGCGCCGCCACATCGCCGGCCACGCAGTCCACCGGAAACCCGGCCGCCGGCGCCTTCGGGGCCGCGATATCAAACAGCGTCATGCCGCTGATCGCCCGCCCGCCCAGCGCGCCCTCCGCCGCCAGCCTGGCCGCCACCTTCTGGCCGAGAAACCCGCCGCCGCCGAGAATACTGATCCGCATCACCGCCTCCATTGCTCGCGCTATTCCGGGCGGGCGGAGCAGGGAAGTCAAGGCAAGGGAAGTCTTCTTTTTGTGAACAAAAAGAAGCAAAAAAACTTTTTGACGGCGCTTCGCGCCCTGGGGTTTGGAGGCTCTGCCCTCTCCGCCCGACCGGCGTTGCAAGGCGGATGAAGTTTTTTGCGCGCTTTTTTTCAAAAAAGCGCCGCTTGCTTGCTGATACCTGCATGTTGAGGACAGCTCGGACGTGGCGCACCCCCGACCAACTCCAGCACCGCCGCCGCAATCTCCCCCGCAGCCTCCCGCGGCAGAAAATGCCCGGCCAGCGGAATAAGCGCCCGGCGATACGGCCCGGTGAAATGCGTCCGGTCATGATCGACGGCATCGGGCGGGTGGACGCCATCGGCCTCGCCTTCCAGCACGATGGACGGCACCGCGATCGGCGGTTGCGCTGCCAGCAGCGCCTCGATCGGCGCCAGCGCCGGGTCGCCGGGTGCGGCGCCGTAACGGTGGCGGTAGGACTGGATCACCACCGCGACGAAGTCCGGATTGTCGAAGCTCGCGGCGGTGCGGGCGAAGGTCGCGTCGTCAAATGCCCAGTTGGGCGACCACAGCCGCCACAGCAGCCGGCAGATCGCGCGCCGATCGGCGGCCAGCCCGGCCTCGCCGCGCGGGGTGCTGAAATACCACTGGTACCAGAACCGCATCTCCTGCTCAGCGCTCGCCGGCCGGCCGGAAGCGGCGATGTCCTGGATGTTGTAGCCGCCGATGCTGAGCAGCCCGCGCACCCGCTCCGGCCACAGCGCGGCGGCGATGCAGGCGGCGCGGCCGCCCCAGTCATAGCCGGCCAGCGTGGCCTGCGCGATGCCCAGCGCGTCCAGCAGCGCCAGCAGATCGGCGCCCAGCGCGGCCTGCTGGCCCGAGCGCGGGGTGGCCGGGTCAAGAAACCGGGTCGGCCCGTAGCCGCGCAGCCAGGGCACCAGCACCCGGCAGCCGGCGGCGACCAGCGGCGGCACCACGCCGTCCCAGCTGCGGACATCGTCGGGAAAGCCGTGCAGCAGCAGCACCGGCGGCCCGTCCGCCGGGCCATGCGCCTCACAGGCGATCTCCAGCGTGCCGGTGCGGACCGCGAGGCGCTCCATTCCGGCTAGGAGGTCTGCCGCTTCAGCGCCGCGATCAGCACGCTGACGTCGCCGTTATGCTGGCCAAGGAACGATGCGTAATCGCTGCGCTGGGTCAGCCGCAGGCTGGTGCCCTCGGCCACCACATCGATGATCTTCGGCTGGCCGCCGGCAACCTCGACGATCCAGTCAACAGTGTTCGGCGCGTTGTGCGGCCGGGTGACCGTGGTGGAGACGGCGATGCCGCCGTCGCGCGCCTGGCTGCTGCCCATGGTGAAGCTGACGCCGGAGTATTCGCCCACCCGCCCGGTCACGTTGTTCATCAGCACCTTGCGGAACAGCGCGACATACTCGGCCTGCTGCTGCGCGTTGGCCTGGCGCCAGAAGCGGCCGAGGCAGAAGCGGGCGACACCGGCCACGTCCACCGAGGCATCCACCAGTTTCTGCAGCGCCGCGCGCTTCTGGTCGGCACTGCCAGGGCCGTTGACGACATTGATCAGGTCTTGCAGAAGCTTGTTAACAAAGGTTTTCGCGGTCGTGGCGTCATCGGCGCGTGCGGCGGTGGCGCGCAAGGTGACACCCCCCACCAGCAGGGTCGCGAGCAGGCTGCGGCGTGTTGGCATTAATCTTTATCCTGTTGCGGCGGCGCGCCCCTGCTCGCCTGGCGTGGCTTCAAGGAGAGGCGGCCGGCGGTTGTTGCTTCCAGGCGGACGGATAGGTGGCGCGATTATCATCCTCCGCCGCCTTGATCTTGGCGCCGCGATATTGCCGGTAGACGCTGCGGATCGTGGCATAAGGGTCGAGCGCCTGCTTCCTGATCTTGTCGAAATCATCGAGCACGCCAACCCGGGCATCCACCGCGCTGAGGCCGGTGCGGGTGATATAGAGATTGGACACGGTGCTGCCCTTGCCAACCCAGGTAAACGGGTCGAGCGCGATGTCCACCCCGAAGCCGGTCGCATCGCGCGGATTTGACGGGCCGAGCACCGGCAGGAACAGGTACGGTCCCTCGCCGACGCCCCAACTGGCCAGCGTCATGCCGAAATCGCTGTCGTGGTATTTGTAGCCGAGATCGTCCGCCACATCGAAGATGCCGACCACGCCGGCGGTGGTGTTCACCACGAAACGCACCAGCGTGTCGCCGGCGCGGCGCGGCTTGCCCTGCATCATGTCGTTGGCCAGCCGCACCGGGCTCGACAGGTTGGTGAGCACATTGTGCACGCCGCGCTGCACCGGGTCGGGCAGCACGTTGCGATAGGCCAGCGCGACCGGCCGCAGGAACACCACGTCCAGCCCGTCATTCACTGCATAGAATAGGCGGTTGGCCGGCTCCAGCGGATCGTTGGTGTGCTGGAATTCGGCCACCGCCTCCTTGTCGCCGGGTGGCGGCGGGGTGGCGCAGCCGGCCAGCAGCAGCACCGCGGCGGCAGCCAGCAACGGCCCGCGCAGCGGCGCCACCCACGACCGGCGATCCTCGGATGGCCGGGGGGCGGTCGGCAAGATGGGGCGGATCGGCATCTGCATCGGCATCCTTGGATCGGCCAAATGGTTTCGCGCGCCGCACTCATAGCGTGAAGCCCGGCCAGACGAAAGTCCAAGCTTGTCAGATGGCATCATCGATGCGTACACCAAGAGGTGCGATGCGGATTGCTCCGGCCTCCGCCCGGCGCATCGCCCCTGCTGCCCGCTACCCTGCTGTCGAGGCATCCATGAACCGCGTCTCCGCCGCTCTCCCGCCGGCATCCTCCGGGGCCCATCCGGCGACGCTGGAGCGCTGGCTCACCGGCCCGCGCTTCGGCGGCCTGCCGGCGCGCGCGGCCGGCCACCGGCCGCCGGCACTGTCGTTCGAATTCTTTCCGCCGCGCACCGAGGCGCTGGAGCAGCAACTCTGGGCCTGCATCCGCCGGCTGGAGCCGCTGGCGCCACGCTTCGTCTCGGTAACCTACGGCGCCGGCGGCTCGACCCAGGCGCGCACCCACGCGACCGTCGCGCGCATCGTCGCGGAGACCAGCCTGACCCCGGCGGCGCATCTCACCTGCGTCGGCGCCACGCGCGAGGCGGTGGACGCGGTGGCGCGCGGCTACTGGCAGGCCGGCGTGCGGCATATCGTGGCGCTGCGCGGCGACGTGCCGGGCGGTGGCCGCTACGAGCCGCATCCGGGCGGCTACGCCTACGCCGCCGATCTGGTGGCCGGGCTGAAGCGGGTGGCGGATTTCGAGATCTCGGTCGCCGCCTATCCGGAAATCCACCCCGCCGCGCCCAGTCCGCTCGGCGATCTGGACAACCTGAAGCGCAAGCTGGATGCCGGGGCCACCCGCGCGATCACCAATTTTTTCTTCGACAACAGCGCGTTCCTGCGGTTTCTTGACCTGGCGCTGGCCGCCGGCATCACCGCCCCGATCGTGCCCGGCATCATGCCGGTGACCAATTTCGCGCAACAGGCGAAATTCGCCGCGATGTCCGGCGTCAGCGTGCCCGCCTGGCTGGGCGATATGTTCGATGGCATCGCCGAGGACCTGGAAACCCGCCGCATGGTCGCCGCCGTGGTGGCCGCCGAACAGGTGCGGATGCTGCAGGCCAACGGCATCGACGAATTTCATTTCTACACGCTGAACCGGCCGGACCTGACCTATGCGATCGCCCATATCCTCGGCGTGCGGCCGACCAGCGCGGGATGAGCGCCGGTGGAGCGCCTGAGATATCCATGACATCGCTGTCCGAGACCGCCACCCCGCTGGCAAGGCGCCCCCCGGCGGGCACGGCGTGCGCCCGATGAGCCGTGCCCTCATCATCGCCTCGGCCGCCTATATCGATGCGGAATTGCAGGCCGAGTTCGGCAGGCTGCCGCCGAGCTTCCTGCCGATCGGCAACCGGCGGTTGTTCGTCCACCAGCACGCGGCGTTCCGCGAGACGGTGTCGCGGGTCATCCTGTCGCTGCCCGATGACTTCAACCCCGGCCCGCTGGACATTGAGCTGCTGGATGAGCTGGGCATCGAGATCGTCCATGTGCCGGGCGGGCTGTCGCTCGGCCAGTCGATCGTCTACGTCATCAACGTCGCCGCCGCCGCCGGCGAGCAACTGGCGATCCTGCATGGCGACACGCTGCTGCGCGGGGTCGGCCATGCCGCGAGCGATGCCGTCTCGGTGGCTCCATTGCCGTCGAACTACGCCTGGGGCGAAGTGCGCGTCGAGGACGGCGCGGTGCATCCGGCCGATGACGCATCCCATCGCGACGACCCGGCCAGCGCGGTGCTGAGCGGCTATTTCGTGTTCACCGAGCCGGTGCGCCTGGTGCAGGCGATCACCCGCGCCGGCGGCAGCTTCCTGGCCGGGCTGCACGGTTATGGCCAGAGCAGCAAGCTGCGGGCGCTGGCGGCGGCGGAATGGCTCGATTTCGGCCATGCCAACACCTACCACCAGTCGCGCGGGCGGGTGACCACCCAGCGCGCGTTCAACGACCTGCACGCCACCCCCCGGCTGGTGGTGAAATCGGCCCGCGACACCGCCAAGATCGCCGCCGAAGCGCGCTGGTTCGACCGCCTGCCGCCGCCGCTGCGGGCCTATGCGCCGGCGTTTCTGGGCATGCGCGACACCGCCAGCGGGCCGGGCTATGCGCTGGAATACCTCTATTTGCCCACACTGGCCGATCTGTTCGTGTTCGGCCGGCTGACGCCGATGGCCTGGGGGCACATCTTCGATGCCTGCGACGAGTACCTCACCGCCTGCATCGCCTATCCGGCGCCGCCGGGCACCGCCGACGATGCCGAGGCGCTGTACGGCGGCAAGGCGCGGCAGCGGCTGGAAGAGCTGGCCCGCACGACCGGCATCGACATCGACGCCGCATGCCGGTTCAACGGCCAGCACCTGCCCTCGCTGCGGCGGATGGCCGAGCTCGCCGCGCAGGCGGTGCCGGCGGCCGAGCCCGGGCGGCACATGCGCCTGGTGCATGGCGATTTCTGCTTCAGCAACATCCTCTACGACGCCCGCGCCTCGCTGGTGCGGGTGATCGACCCGCGCGGGGTCACCGCCGACGGGCAGGCGACGCCGTATGGCGATGTGCGCTACGACCTGGGCAAATTCCATCACTCGGTGGTCGGGCGCTACGACCATATCCTGGCCGGCTATTATCGCCTGCAAGATCATGGGCCTACCGATGTGACGCTGGATTTGCGCAACGATCCGGAGTCGCGCGATGTGGAGGCGCTGTACCGGGCCCGCTCGCTGGCCGGCTTCACCATCGAGTCGGCGGCCAGCCACGCGGTATCCGTGCTGCTGTTCCTGTCGATGCTGCCGCTGCACGCCGACGATGCCCAGCGCCAGCGGGCGCTGATGGCGAACGCCATGCGCCTGTTCCTGGCAATGGAGACGAGGGCCGCCGCCGCATGATCGTGATCCCGATGGCCGGGCTCAGCCGACGCTTTGCCGAGGCCGGCTATAAGCAGCCGAAATACATGCTAGAGGCGCATGGAAGCAGTATTTTCGCGCACGCAGTGGGCAGTTTTTCGGCATTTTTCGACACGCTGCCATTCCTGTTCATCCTGCGCGACGTGGCCGGCACGCGGGCCTTCGTGGAACAGGAATGCCGCCGCCTGGGGGTGCGCGACGCGCGGATCGTGGTGCTGGACGCGCCGACGCGCGGTCAGGCCGAGGCCGTGGCGCTCGGGCTGGCCGGGTCGGGGGTCGGGGCCGGTCCGCCGGTGACGATTTTCAACATCGACACCTTCCGTCCCGGCTTTCGCTTCCCGGATGGCTGGGACATGGCGGCGGTCGATGGCTATCTGGAGGTGTTTCGCGGCGCCGGCGCCAATTGGTCGTATGTGCGGCCGGACCCGGCGGGCAACAACCGGGTGGCCGAGACGGCGGAGAAGCGGCCGATCTCCGAGCTGTGCTGCACCGGGCTGTATCATTTCCGCTCCGCCGCGCTGTTCGCCGAGGCGTATGAGCCTCTGGCGGCGGCAGGGACGACGGAGTTGCCGGAGCTGTATGTGGCGCCGATCTATAACCGGCTGATCCGGCGCGGCTGCGACATCCGCTATCACCTGATCGGCGCCGACGAGGTGATCTTCTGCGGCGTGCCGGCGGAGTATGACGCCTTCCTGCGCTCCGGAGCGGGGGCATGAGCGACGGTCTCGATATCGCGTTCTGCATCTTCGGCCAGTTGCGCGACGACCATCTGCACCTCCCCGGCATCGCCAGACTGGCCGATGAGGTGGGCGCGACCGTCTTCTTCAGCACCTGGCGCACCCGCGGCACCAAGACCTCCGGCGTGATCAACCGCGACCAGTTGATCCGGATGTTCGGCTATACGATGGGCTGCGCCATGCCGCCGGCGATGGTGGGCAACGGCCGGTTCAACGCGGCGGTGCCGGAATTCGAGGCCCGGTTGCAGACCCTGTTCCAGGAAAATCTGGTCACGACGGAGCAGTTGACGGCCCATTTCCCGGCCGCGGTGATCGACATCGAGGACGAAGTGATGGCGCTCGATTTCCCCGCGCCGGTGCCGATCGACCGCAACTCGCTGCGCATGCTGTACAAGGTCTGGCGCTGCAACGAGCTGAAGCGCGCCGCCGAACGGCAACGCGGCAAGCGGTTCGACATCGTGGTGCGGTTCCGCCCCGACGTGTTGCCGGAACTGGACCCGGCCGCACTCGCGGCGCTCTGCGCCAAGGGCGCCAAGCCGACCGCGCTCTATCACCACGGCAAGCCCGGCGCGACCTATCTCGCCGACGTGATCGTGGTGTCCACCTCGCCGGTGGCGGACCGGCTGGCCGGGCTGTTCGGCGACGCGCTGCGCCACCCGATCCGCCAGTGGAGCAATATCCATAACGAAATCCCGCGCCACATGGACGAGCTGGGCATCACCGCCGGCGAGGTGAAGTTGCAGCGCTGGATTCTGGAGGACTTCGCCAGCAGCCAGCCGCGCAACAGCCGGCATCTGCTCGACCTTTTGGCGCAGGACCGCGTGAACCCGGCCACCTTTGCCAGGTCGGGCGCCGGGCCGGGCGTCTGGCCGGCGGTGCGCGGGCTGCTGAACGCCGCCGCGGCGGTGCAGGAGAAACGCCCGCGCGATGCGGTGGAACACCTGGTGGCGATGATCGCGCTGGACCGGCAGGATGCCGATTTCCTCGGCCGCGCCGCCTTCGTGCTGTGCTGCGCCTACCAGCAGGCGCGGGTGGCGGCCCATCGCGTGGTGGCCCATTCGATCGAGGCGTTCGCCAGCATCGAGGCGCGGGGCGAGGCGGCATTGCGCGACCAGCGGGTGAGCAACGGCCTGCGCGCCGTGCATGGCCTGGCCGGCAAGCAGGGCATGAGCGAGCCGGGCACCTGGCGCGCGCTGGAGCGCATGCTGCTGCCCGCCATCGGGGTGCCGGTGCTGCGCCGCCTGCTGGAGGCGCTGGGTGCGGCGGTGCCGCCTTCGCGCCGCCTGCTGGCGGAACGGATGATCGCCGGCGCCATGCCGGAGCTGTTCGCGCCGGCCGAGGCGCTCGACCCCGCCTTTGCCACCGCGCTGGACCTGGCCGCGGGCGACACGCCGCAGGCAGCGCTGGAGCCGTTGGCCGCGCTCGCCGCCGCCCACCCTGCCCGCTTCGAACCGCTGGCCTGCCTGGGCGACCTGCACCTCGCACTGCACGATCCGGAGGCCGCGCGCGGCGCCTATCGCACGGCGGCTTGCATGGCCGGCGCGCGGGCGGATCTGCACGCGATGGTCAGCCTGTGCTGCCAGAGGCTCGGCGATGCGGCGGGCGCCATCGAGGCGGTGCGCCAGGCGGTGGCCGGCGCACCGGATAATGTCATCTTCCGCCTGCGCCTCGCGGCGCTGCTGTCCGAACACGGCGAGCACGAAGCGGCCGAGCCGGTGTGGCAGGAAGCCTGCCGACGCCTGCCGATGGACCCGGCGATGTTGCACGCGCTGGGCTGTCGGCTGGAGCGCACGCCCGGCGATTAGCATCCGGTGCCGCGACGTGGGCGGGATCAGCGCCCTGGCTCGTCCTCGTCATCGAACAACACCCGTTCGGCCGCGCCGTCGAGGTCCTGATACTGGCCGCTGCGCAGCGACCACAGGAACGCCGCCAGCCCGACCGCGCCGAGCGCGAACGATACCGGGACCAGCCAGACCAGGATGCTCATCGGCCCGGCCCGGCCGCTGCGACCATCGCGGCGGGCGCTGGCTGGCGTTCCGGTGGCGCCGGCCGGGTCCGGGCGCGCGGCATGCGGCCATGCAGACGCATCGCGTTGGCGACCACGATCAGCGACGAGCCGGACATCGCCAGCGCCGCCGCCAGCGGGGTCACCAGCCCGGCAATCGCGAATGGCAGCGCGATCGCGTTGTACAGCACCGCCAGGGCGAAATTCTCCCGAACCAGCACCCGCGCGCGCTGGGCCACCGCGATGGCGAACGGCACGGCGCGCAGATCATCGCGCAGGAAGACGAAATCCGCGGCATTGCGCCCGACATCGACGGCGCTGGCCGGCGCCATCGAGACATGCGCCCGCGCCAGCGCCGGGGCATCGTTGAGCCCGTCGCCGACCATCAGCGGGCGGTGCCCCTGGGCCGCCAGTTCGGCCAGCCGCGCCAGCTTGCCGGCCGGGCGCACATCGGCGGCGAAGCGCTGCACGCCGAGCGCATCGGCCACACTGCGCACCGCCCGATCATGGTCGCCGGAGACGATCTCGACGCCGAGGCCTTGCGCGGTGAGCATCGAGAGCGCCGGGCCGGCGCCGGGGCGCAGCATTTCGCGGAACGTGAATACCGCGATCGGCCGCCCGTCGCGGGCCAGCACCGTGCGCGGCGCATCGGCTGCGAGTTCGGCGGCGTCCGGCGCCGCCCAGTCGGCGCGGCCGAGCCGGAGCGTGCTGCCGGCTGCGCGCGCCTCGATGCCGCAACCGGCAATCTCGCGCAGTTCGTCGACCGCCGGCCGCGGGTCGCCTCGCGCCGCCTGCGCCGCGGCCAGCGCCTGCGCCTGCGGGTGGCGCGAATGGACCGCGAGGGCGGCCGCCAGCGCCAGCGCCGCCGGATCGGCCCGCTCGGCATCGATCAATTCCGGCCGCCCGGTGGTCAGCGTGCCGGTCTTGTCGAACACCACCAGGTCGGCCTCGGCCAGCCGCTCCAGCCCGGCGCCATCCCGGAGCATAATGCCGCGCTCGACCAGCCGGCGGGCGGCGATGACCTGGACGATCGGCACCGCGAGGCCGAGCGCGCAGGGGCAGGTGATGATCAGCACCGCGACCGCGACGGTGGCCGCCAGATGCCAGTCGCCGGTCGCCGCCAGCCAGCCGATGAACGCCAGCAGCGCCGCGCTGTGCACCACCGGCGCATACAGCCCGGCCGCCCGGTCGGCGATGCGGCGATAGCCGGCGCGGCCGGCCTCGGCGGCGGCGATCAGCCGGACCATTTCGGCGAGGAACGAGCCATCCGCGGTGGCGGTGGCTGCGATCCGCAACGGTTCGCCGAGGTTGAGCGTGCCGGCCTCCACCATCGCGCCGGGGCCGATCGCCACCGGGGCGCTTTCGCCGGTGATCAGCGAGCGGTCGAGTTCGGCCTGGCCGGACAGCACCCGCCCATCGGCCGGCACCCGCTCGCCGGCGGCGACCAGCACCGTCATGCCGGGGGCGATCGCCTCCAGCGGCAGGTAGCCGGCGGTGCCGTCGGGGTGCAGCACGGTGGCGCCGCGCGGCGCCAGCTTGGCCAGGTCGGCGATCATCGTGCGCGCCTTGGCCCGCATCATATGGTCGAGCGTGCGGCCGATCAGCAGGAAGAACAGCAGCATCACCGCGGCGTCGAAATAGGCGTGCGGGCCGTCGGCGAACAGGTCGTAGAAGCTCATCGCGAAGGCGAGGCCGACGCCGATGGTGATCGGCACATCCATGTTGGTGCGGCCGTGGCGCAGCGCCGCCCAGGCCGAGCGGTAGAACGCCCGCCCCGAATAGAGCAGCACCGGCAGCGCGATCGCCGCCGACAGCAGGTGGAACAGGTGACGGTATTCGCCGCCCGCCCCGGCCCAGACCGACACCGAGAACGCCATGATATTGGCCGACGCGAAGCCCGCCACCGCGAGCATCCGCACCAGCTCGGCGAACGCGGCATCGGGCCGCGCGCCATCGCTGCCGGCCAGATGGGCGGCATGGCCGATGGCGTCGAGCCGCGCTGCTATCGGCGGCGGCGATGCCCCCTCGCGCCAGCGCACGGTGACGCTTTTGGTGGTGAGATTGGCGCGCACCGCGGTGACGCCCTCAAGCCGCCCGAGTGAGCGCTCGATCGCCTGCAGGCAGCCGCCGCAATGGATGCTCGGCACCGACAGCCGCAGTTCGCGCTCGCCACCGCCCACGGCGCGGCTGGCCAGCAGCATTTCCTCCCGCGAGGGGGCGGCGGCGGCCGCAGCCCCCATCGCCTGGACGGTCATGCAGGAACCTCGGTGACCTCGCCGGCCGGCTCGGGTTCACCTTCGACGATGGCGCCGCGCATCGCCGCGAAGGCGTGCCAGGTGGCATGGCCGAGGACCGGGAAGATCACGATGAGGCCGAGCAGCCCGGTCAGCACGCAGAGCCCGAACAGCACCACGATGATCGCCGCCCAGGTCAGCATCAGCGGCAGGTTGTTCCACACCAGCGCCATGCTCTGGCCCATCGCGGTCAGCGCGTCGGAACGCTCGGCGAGCAGGCGCGGCACTGCGAACACGCTGATCGAGAACGAGAACGCGGCGAAGATGCCACCGACGAAGCTGCCGACGCCGAGCAGCCACCAGCCCTCCGGCGTGCCGAGCAGCACAGGCACGATGGAATCGAGCCCGGAGAATGGCAGCAGCCCGAAGAACAATGCGTAAAGCAGCGTCGCGGAGCGGTTCCACAGCAGCATCAGCATGCACAGCAGCAGGCCGACAAAGCCGATCTGGCCGCCCGACCGCACCCGCACGAACAGCATGTCCTTGAGCGTCACCTCGCGCCCGGCGGCCAGGCGGCGGCTTTTCTCGTAGAGTCCGGTGGCGGCCAGCGGCGCGATCACCAGGAAGCCGGAGAGCGCCGGGAACAGGATATAATCGTAGCCGAGATCGACCATGCTGAACACGACCAGCAGCGACACGGCAAACGTCGCCAGCCCGTAGGCCAGGCTCAGCCCCGGCTGGCGCACGAAATCGCGCCACCCGGCGGCGAGCCAGCCGAACGCGACCGAGGGCGGCAGATGCCGGCGCCAGTCGGTGCGGGCGGCGGGCAAGGCCGGCAGCACGGGTGGGATTTGCCGATCGTCGGTTACGGTGTTCATCGGACTCTCCCTGATCAGCAGGATGATTGCGCGGCGCGGAACTGCCCCTGCGCGCCGGGGGCCTTCAGGTGCGGCACGCAGTCCGGCTGCGAACTGAACGCCGCGTGGAACAACTGCGCGTTGGCGGCGGCGAACAGCCCGAGCCCGGCGAGCACCGCCAGGATCACCCGCCCGCGAGTGCCGAACAACCGCCTCATTGCCCGGCTTTCGCTTGCCGCAGATCGAGCACGTAGAGCGTCAGGATCTTGCGGTCGAGGTCGGTGATCCGGCTTTCCCAGGTCGGCATGATGCCCTTGCGGCCGTTATAGACCGTCTCGAAGATCGCCTGCAGGCCGCTTCCGTAGAGATAATGCTTGTCGGTGAGGTCAGGGGCGCCAAGCTCGGGGTTGCCCTTGGCGTTGGCGCCGTGACAGGCGGTGCAGTTCTCCGCGAACACCTTGGCGCCGGACGCCAGTTGCGCCTTGCTGGCCTCGCCGTCGGTATGGGTCAGCGAATAGACGTAGTTGGCGACATCCACCACCGCCTCGCGCGGCAGCATGCCCTGCGCGCCCCAGGCCGGCATTTCCGAGGTGCGGCTGTCCGGATGCTGGGTATTCACGCCGACGCGGATGGTCTGGAACAGCGCGTCGGGCGTACCACCCCACAGCCAGGCTCGCTCGGCGAGGTCGGGGAAGCCCGGACCGCCTTTGCCGCCGACGCCATGGCAGGCGGCACAGTTGTCGCCGAACAGGGTATGGCCGGTCTCGCGCACATCGCGCATCAGCGCCGGGTCGGCCTGGATCGCGGCGTAGTCGGTGTTGGCGATCCGGTCCATCCACACCGCGCGCTGCTCCGCCGCGTCGCGCAGGTCGGCTTTCACCTGGGTGCGGGCGTCCCAGCCGAGCAGGCCCTTGGTGTAGGTGGTGCCGAGCGGCCAGGCCGGCAGCAGGATCCACCACAGCACCGAGAACGCCACCGCGCCGATCAGGCACGCCCAGACCACCCACGGCACGCGGGTGTTGAGCTCCTTGATGCCGTTCCACTCGTGCCCGGTGGTGCCGTGCCCCGTGTAGGGGTCGCGCTCGATTACTCCCATGGCCCGTTCTCGTCATCCATGATGCTGTTCTTGGCGTGCTTGAAGCGTTCGCGGTTGGCCGGCCAGAAGGTGTAGACGAGCACGCCGATCGACAGCGCGATCAGATAAAACAGCCCCCAGGACTTGGCGATGACGACGAGGATGCCGTGATCCGCGCTCATTTGATCCCTCCGGTCGCTTCGGTCTTGTGTGCCAGGTCGGTCAGCCGGCCGAGGATCTGCAGGTAGGCGACCAGCGCATCCATCTCGGTGACAACGCCGGGGTTGCCGTCGAAGGTGCTGATATCGGTCGCCTTGCCATAGCGTTCGGCGACCCCCTCGGCGCCGGCGCCGCCGGGCTCGGCCTGGGCGCGGGCATCGGCGCTGGCGTTCTTGATCTGCGCGTCGGTATACGGCACGCCGAGCGTCCTCAGCGTCGCCAGATGGGCGGGCAG
This sequence comes from Acetobacteraceae bacterium, assembly GCA_035497095.1. GTDB lineage: Bacteria > Pseudomonadota > Alphaproteobacteria > Acetobacterales > Acetobacteraceae > 70-18. The sequence continues at coordinate 24,521 of DATJEA010000169.1, forward strand.
GTCGTCAACCCGGAGCTCCGTCCGTGCCAGCGAGGCATAGGACGGCATGATCGATTGCGGCACCACCGCGCGCGGGTTCAGCAGATGCTCGGTCTGCCACTGGTCGCTGTATTTGCCGCCGACCCGCGCGAGGTCGGGCCCGGTGCGCTTGGAGCCCCACTGCATCGGGTGGTCGTATTTCGATTCCACCGCCAGCGAATACGGGCCGTAACGCTCCACCTCGTTGCGCAGCGTGCGGATCATCTGCGAGTGGCAGGCGTAGCAACCCTCGCGGATGTAGATGTTGCGGCCGGCGATCTCCAGCGGCGTGTAGACGCGCATATTGGGCGCGTCCTCCACCGTCTGATGGATGGTGAATAGCGGCGCAATCTCGACGATGCCGCCGATCGAGGCGACGCCGATGATGCCGAGGACGAGGCCGATGGCTTTGCGTTCGAGCCGATAGTGGAATCCGAACATGCGACTCACTCCCCCGGCTGCAGGACGGGCGCGCCCGTCGGCAATGGCGCCGGACGATCCGCCGCAGCGTCGGCCGCGCTGTGCGCGGCGCGAATGGTCATCCAGATGTTGTAGCAGCCGACCAGCGCGCCGATCAGGAACAGAAGGCCGCCGACGGCGCGCGCGATGTAGTAAGGGTGCATCGCGACGAGCGAGTCGACGAAGGAATAAGCGAGCGTCCCGCTCTCATTGTAGGTCCGCCACATCAATCCCTGGATGATGCCGGAATTCCACATCGCGAAGACGTAGATGATGGTTCCGGCAAGAGCGAGCCAGAAGTGAACCTCGACCAGCTTTGCCGAATACATCGTCTCGCGCTTCCATAGCCACGGAACTACCGCATAGATCGAACCGAAAGTGATCATCGCCACCCAGCCGA
>DATJEA010000170.1:0-2546 GCA_035497095.1 Acetobacteraceae bacterium
GTTCGGTGGGCGCTGGTTCGGGTGGTGCCAATAACGCTACGATCAGCACCGACAGCATCACGACATCCGGGGTGCCTGTTGCGACCATCATCGGTGGTTTCGTCGGTCTTGGTGGCAATAATCCCTCTTCGTTAAATTTTCTGGTCAGTTCATCGGATCTGCTTGCAAGTCAGAACCTTGGAAACATCGCGGCGAACGGCAGTGCCGCCGTCAACTACAGCAAGACGTTCAGCTTGGTGAATCTGAATTCGATCGACAGTGTGCTCATCGGGCTTGGCACCTACCTGGTGGAGTTCGGAACATCGACCTACATCACAACTGGCGCCTCAAGCGGGAATACCTCGGCCGATGTGGCCACCAGTGAGACGCTAAACCTCGCGTTGACCTACACCTACGAGGAAGCCCCTCCGCCGCCGGTTCCCGAGCCCGCCAGCATGGCGTTGCTGGGTTCCGGCCTGCTCGGCCTTGGCATGATGATCCGCCGCCGTCGCCGGAGCTGAGATTTAATCTGAACCTACCGGACTTATTTCAGCGATCGAACCGGCAGCCGAGAGGTTGCCGGTTTTTTTTATGCTAACCGGCAAAGCGCCGGAACGACTCCGCCAGCACCAGATAGATGTCGCGCTTGAACGGCACCGCCAGCAGCGGTAATTCGGCCAGTGCCGCCCAGCGCCAAGCGTCGAACTCCGGGTGCGGATCGGCGTCCAGCCTGATATCGGCGTCGCCGCCAAGAAACCGCAGCGCGAACCAGCGCTGCCGCTGGCCGCGGAACCGCCCGCGCAGCGCCACCCCCAGCAAGTCCGGCGGCAGGTCGTAGCTGAGCCAGCCCGGATGCTCGCCGATGATCTCGGCGCGGTCGGTGCCGATCTCCTCGGCCAACTCGCGCAGCACCGCGCCGCGCGGGTCCTCGCCCTCGTCGATGCCGCCCTGCGGCAACTGCCAGCCGCCGGGCGACCCCTCGGTATTCGGCAGGTCGGCGCGGCGGGCGACGAACACCCGCCCCTCGGCGTTGAACAGCACGGCGCCGACATTCGCCCGATACGGCAGATCGCTCATGGTTTCGCCTCCACCGCCGGCCGCGACACCAGCGCGCTCGCCGGCATCAGCACCACCCCCTGTTGCCGCAACGTCGCGGCCCAGGCGGCGATCCGCCCGGTGGTCACCGGTGACGGCCCATCGGCCAGCCCGAGCGCGCTGCCGTGGTCGCGGGCCAACTGCACCAGGCGGCCCAGCTTGGCCTCGATCTCGGTGCGCAGCGGCGGCTCGTCCAGCACCAGATCAACCGCCCGGCTGGCCAATCCGGCCCCCGCCGCCGGCAGCCGGCCGCCCGGCCGTGGGTCGATATAGAACAGCCCACGCTGCGCAAGCTCCTGCAACATCGGCACACTCTGCGCCGAGGCGGCATAGCGTTCGCCGCGCAGCCCATTGCCCATCGCCCCGGTCGCCCCGGCATAGCCGTTGAACAGCGCCAGAACCTTATCCAGCCGCGCCGCATTCTCCGCCGGCGACAGCCCGGTCATCAGCGCCATCGGCCCCGGATCGTTCATCGCATAACCCTGCGGCTCCATCGGGATGCCGATCAACAGTTCATGCCCGGTCGCCCGCGCCAACTCCACCAGCCGGCCAGGATTGGGCGCATAGGGCGAAACCGCGAGCGAAACCGCCGCCGGCAGCGTCTTGATCGCTTCCTCGCTGTCCTGCTCGCCCATCGCGATATTGGCCAGCAGAATCGCCACCCTGGGACGGGCGTCGGTCGGGTCATAGCCGGCGGCATAGACCCGCATCGGCATCCGGCCATCCGGCGCAATCCGCGGCAGGCTCGCCGCACTGCCTGGAATCGGCGCTAAAAGTGCCGGATCGGGCGGCAAAATCGGCGCGCCCGGCGCATGAACCGGCCCGATATCGCTCAATTTCGCAGCGGCCGGAGGCTTCACCTGAGCCGCCACCGGGGGCGCCGGCGGCGGCTGTGCATTCGAGTGTGCCAGCGCCACATCCGGTGGCCCGAGATATTGCAGCGTGCCGGCGCCGACAACCGTCAGCAGCAGCACCACCGCCCAGAACCACACCAACCCCCGCCAACCGCTGCGGCGTTCCGGCGTGCGGGGGGGTGCGGCCACGGCATTCAGCTCCTCAGCAGTCAAGTAAGAGTTCTTTTTGGCAAAAAAGAACCAAAAAACTCTTACTCCTTAGTTCTTGGCGCCCGGCGCCGGCATCGCACGCAGCACCCGCAGCGCCTGTTGCAGTTGGAAATCGGTCTTGAAATCGGCCGGATCGTATTTCGGCTGGTTCTCCGGCGGCAGCTTCGGAATCTCCTTGGCGATCGCCGGCAGATCGTTGCGCGGCGGTGCCGCGTTCTGCGGCGCGCCGCCGCTGTTGGCGATCGCGCCGCGCAGATCCGCTTCATGCGCCGGGCCAAAGCTCGGCGTTTCGACGCGGGTTTCACGCACCTCGATATCCGGTGTGATGCCAAGCCCCTGGATCGAGCGGCCGGACGGCGTGTAGTAGCGCGCCGTGGTCAGCCGCATGGCGCCATCGGCGCCGAGCGG
>DATJEA010000171.1:0-1706 GCA_035497095.1 Acetobacteraceae bacterium
GGCACCGGAAACACGGCTACCGCCAGCCTGCCCCTATGCGGCCCAACACGCAATACCGATAGACTGCCCCATGGCATCCGGCGCAACCCGCCCGATCTCGTTCGCTTTACGCGCCACCCGCAGCACAGGTTCCCGATCCCCATGCTCGCCGACACCACCAAGGACGCCATTCGCGCCGCCTACGCGCGCCTGAAAGACGGCTTGCCAGGCTTCCGCGCGCGCGCCTCGCAGGGGCGGATGATCGCCGAGGTAGCCAAGGCGTTCGGCCGCAGCGGCGGCGTGGCGGTGATCGAGGCGCCCACCGGCACCGGCAAGTCGATGGCCTACCTGATCGCCGGCGTCGCGGTGGCGCGTTTCCAGAAGAAAAAGCTGCTGATCGCCACCGCCACCGTGGCGTTGCAGGAACAGCTGGTGCGGCGCGACATCCCGCTGTATCTGCAGCTCAACGGCATCGAGGCGAAGGTGGCGCTGGCCAAGGGCCGCGGCCGCTACCTGTGTCCGCGCAACCTGCTGATGGCGGCGAACAGCATCCACGACACCGCGCAGATGGGCCTGGCCGGCTTCGACGCCGACCTGGTGCTGTGGACCAAGCCGCCGCAGGCGCGCGACAAGCAGGCGCTGGCGAAACTGCGCGTCGCGTTCGACCAGCAGGAATGGAACGGCGACATGGATACCGCGCCGGAGCCAGTCAGCGACCTGCTGCGGCCGATGATCACCACTAGCGCCGGCGGCTGCACCAACCGCAAGTGCGGCCAGTTCATGATCTGCCCGTTCTTCGCCGCGCGCCGCGCGGTGGACGATGCCGAAATCATCGTGGCTAACCAGGACCTGGTGCTGGCCGACCTCACCATGCCGGGCGAGGGTGAAGGCGGCTCCAGTCCGGGGTGGGGCGGGGTGATCCTGCCGCGGCCGGATGAAGCGCTGTACATCTTCGACGAAGGCCACCACGTGCCGGGCAAGGCGATCGACCGCGGCGCGGCCGAGGTCTACATGACCGCCACCGTGCGCCAGCTGAGCCGGCTCGGCCGGCAGGTGCACGCGGCGTATTCGCTCACCGACAAGGAAACCCTGGGCAAGCTCAGCCTCGACCGGGGCGACGAGAAACTGCAGGAACTGAGCAACACGCTGGAGGAGCTGGAGAAGGAGATCCGCCTCGGCTGGCTGCCCGATCCGGCGCAAACCGAACCGATGTATCGCGGCTCGCTCGGCCAGTTGCCCGAGCCGTGGGTGGAGCACGCGCGCATGCTCAGCCTGCTCGCCGGCGAGGTGCAACGCTGGCTCGGCGCGGTGCGCCGCGCCGTGGTCGAGATGACCGACGGCGGGCCGACCCAGGAAGCGCTGTCGCGCGAACTGGGCATCGCGCTGGAGCGCATCGGCAAACAGGCGGCCTGCTGGCGCGCGTGGTCCAGCGACGATCCGGATGATGTGCCGCCAATGGCGCGCTGGGTCACCCTGGGCGCCGACCAGCAACTGGTCTGCCATGCCTCGGCCGTGTCGGCCGCCGGCCTGCTGCGCAACGTGCTGTGGGGCAATGCCAGCGGCGTGCTGATGACCTCGGCCACGCTGAGCGCCGGCGGCAACTTCCGCGGCTTCGCCGACGCGGTGGGCCTGCCCGACGACGCGGTGACGCTGAGCCTGCCCTCGCCGTTCGACCTGGCTTCACAAGCACGACTCGAAGTGCCGGCGATGCGCACCCTGCCCGACGC
>DATJEA010000172.1:0-5037 GCA_035497095.1 Acetobacteraceae bacterium
GCGACGCGAAGGGGACGGTGGCGCTGTCGGACGGCACGCTGCGGCTGGAGGGGGTGAACGCGCAACTGGCGGGCGGCGCGCTGGCGTTGCGGGCCAGCCTGGACGGCACCGCGGCGTCACCGCTGCTGGCGGTGCAGGCGACGCTGACCGGCGCGGAACTGACCGGGCCGCTGCTCGATGAGCCGTTCGATCTGACCGCCGGCACGCTGGATGCGACGGTGACGCTGGCCTCGCACGGCTTCTCGCCGGACGGGCTGCTGGCCGGGATGACCGGGGCGCTGGGGCTGACCGTGCGCGGCGGCGCGCTCAGTGGCATCGATCTGCCGGCGCTGTCGGCGGCGCTGTCGGCGGCGGGCGCGGCCTCGGAGCCGGCGGTGCGTCAGGCGCTCGACGGCGGCAGCATGGGGTTCGACGCGCTGGAGGTGAAGGCGGTGCTGGCGCAGGGCGTGGTGCATCTGGAGCAGGCGCGGCTGAGCGCGCCGTCGGGCGGCATCGACATCAGCGGCGACGTGGCGTTGCCCGACTCGCGGCTGGACCTGCGGCTGAAGCTGCGCCCGGCGCTGCCGCCGGATGGCGCGACGGTGGCGCCGCCGGATATCGGGCTGCGGATCACCGGCACGCCAGCGCAACCGCAGCGCGCCCCGATGTTGGCCGATGTTATCCGCTGGCGGGCCGAGCGCGGCCAGCAGCATGGCAAGTAGCGCGGCGCGGCTGCTCCTCGAACATGGTCTCGACCAGCATCGCCAGGTGGTGGGCGGTGATCGGGTAGCCGGCGCGGTCGGCCTGTTGCGCCAGGGTGATCAGCTTGTCGCACAGCAGCAATGGGCTGGGACTGCCGGATGGCAGCGCGGCGGGGGTGGGCATGGGTGCGATCTCCGGGGTTTTCCGTGAACGGCACGAGACGGAACGGCGGTTCGTCGTTCCGGGTGCATTCAACGCCGGATGGATTGCGGCTTGGTTAATTTCCGGCCGGCTATAGCGGCACCCCGGCCAGGCTGCGGCTGGTGCGGATGGTTTGCAGCGTCTGCACCCGGCTGACATGCGGGCCGCCGGTGAGCCTTTGGGTCAACTGGTTCTCGTGCGCGGTGTCGCGGGCCACCAGCTTGAGCAGGAAATCGCCGCCGCCGCGGATCATGTGGCACTCGCGCACCTCCGGCCAGGCGGCGACCATGTGCTCGAATCCGGCCAGCACCTGTTCCTTCTGCGATTCGAGGCCGACCACGGCGAAGAAGGTGATCTCCCAGCCGAGCAGTTGCGGGTCCGAGTCGGCGTGGTAGCCGCGGATGATGCCGGCTTCCTCCAGCCGGCGGACGCGGCGCAGGCAGGGTGGCGCCGAGATACCGGCGCGGCGGGCGAGTTCCACGTTGGTCATCCGCCCGTCATCCTGCAATTCGGCCAGGATGCGGCGGTCGATGGCGTCCAGCACCGGGACATCGAGGGGCGGCGGTTCGGTGGGCCGGGGGTTTTCGCCGGGCTGGGGCTTCATGCTGGGGCGGATATCCTGTTGGGGCGGCGGGTGCTGGCTCATGTTGCTGTCTCGGTGGGGTTCGCGCAATATTATTGCACGGAACGGCTGGGAGCGCGGCATAAGCGATCCTGGCTTGTTCCGCAACGGCGGCTGCCGATATCCTGGGGCGGCAGACGAGGACCCTACCCATGCCTGAAACCCATCGCAGCCGCGTGCTGATCATCGGCGCCGGCCCGGCCGGCTACACTGCGGCGATCTATGCCGCCCGCGCCGGGCTGGAGCCGCTGCTGGTCGCCGGGCTGCAGCCGGGCGGGCAGTTGATGATCACCACCGATGTGGAGAACTACCCCGGATTCGCCGAGACCATCCAGGGGCCGTGGCTGATGGAGCAGATGCAGGCGCAGGCCGCCAATGTCGGCACCCGGATCATCAACGACGTGATCACCGAGGTCGATTTCAGCCGGCGGCCGTTCGCCTGCCGGGGCGACTCGGGCGATCGCTATGTGGCCGATGCGGTGATCATCGCCACTGGCGCGCAGGCCCGCTGGCTGGGGCTGGAGTCCGAGCAGCGGTTGCAGGGCTTCGGCGTCTCGGCCTGCGCCACCTGCGATGGGTTCTTCTTCCGTGGCAAGGCGGTGGCGGTGATCGGCGGCGGCAATACCGCGGTGGAGGAGGCGCTGTATCTGACTCACCATGCCAGCCATGTGACGCTGATCCACCGCCGCGACACGCTGCGGGCCGAGCAGATCTTGCAGAAGCGGCTGTTCGCCAATGCGAAGATTTCGGTCATCTGGAACGCCAAGGTCGAGGAGATCCTGGCCGGCGGCACGCCGGAAGGCGTGGTCGGGGTGCGGCTCAGCGATACCGTGACCGGCGCAGCGCGCGAGCTTCCGGTGGACGGCGTGTTCGTGGCGATCGGCCATTCGCCGACCACGGCGCTGTTCCGCGGGCAACTCGATCTGGATGCCGACGGCTACGTGCTGACCCCGCCCGGCAGCACCCGCACCTCGGTTGCGGGGGTATTCGCGGCCGGCGATGTGCAGGACAAAGTCTGGCGCCAGGCGGTGACCGCGGCAGGAACAGGTTGCATGGCGGCGCTGGACGTCGAAAAGTGGCTGGCAGAGGTTGCCCTCGAGTCGGAAATGGCGGCTGAATAACGATTGGCTGTTTCGGCCGCGCGGGCGGCTGCCGGATGAAATGCGTTATGGAGCCGACCCGTGAGCAAAACCGGGCGGCAGGGGATGGCTTGAATATGGACTGGGACAAGCTGCGCGTATTCCACGCGGTGGCCGAAGCAGGCAGCTTCACGCATGCCGGCGATACGCTGAACCTGAGCCAATCGGCGGTGTCGCGCCAGATTTCGGCGCTTGAAGAGGCCTTGCAGGTGCCGCTGTTCCATCGCCATGCGCGCGGCCTGATCCTGACCGAGCAGGGCGAAAGCCTGAACCGCACGGTGCGCGAGGTGTTCGCCAAGCTGGCGATGACCGAGGCGCTGCTGACCGAAAGCAAGGAGAAGCCGGCCGGGCGGCTGAAGGTGACCACCACGGTGGGCTTCGGCTCGTCCTGGCTGGCGCCGCGGCTGAAGGGGTTCCTTGAGCAGTATCCCGACGTGACCATGCAGCTGCTGCTGGACGACACCGACCTCGACCTGGCGATGCGCGAGGCCGATGTGGCGATCCGCATGCACACGCCGAAGCAGCCGGACCTGGTGCAGCGGCATCTGATGGCGATCGAGTGGCAGGTCTGCGCCTCGGCCGACTACATCAAGAAGCACGGCGCCCCGAAAACCGCCGAGGAACTGGACGATCACGGCCTGATCATGTTCGGCGACCATCACCCGCCAGTGGCCGATATCAATTGGCTGGCCGATGTCGGCCGCCGCGCCGGCAACCCCAGGCGGCCGCTGCTGGAGGTCAATTCGCTGCGCGCGATGCTGGCGGCGGTGAAGAGCGGGCTGGGCATCGCCGCGATGCCGGACTACATGCGCGCCGAGGACGAAGAGGGCCTGGTGCAACTGCTGCCCGACCTGAAGGCGCCGAAGGTGGATGTGTTCTTCGTGTATCCCGAGGAACTGCGCAATTCCAAGCGGGTCGCGGTGTTCCGCGATTTCCTGCTGGCGCAACTGGCCAATCGCGGCTGAAGGCATGAGGTTTCCGGCCGGCACCCATGCCGCCAGGCGTGGTACCGCCGGGAATGCAACGGATTTATCGAAGTTTCGGTAATTTTCAATAATATATCGGTTATTTTCGCTGTGCCGCATGACGTGACGTGCAGGGCGGGCATGGCTGAGTTGGGCAATTCGGGCTGGCCGCTGGCGGTCTCGCGGCCTATCTCATGGCCATCGATTTCGCGGCCGGCGTGCGCAACGGTCCTGAGCCTTAAAGATGTTCGGGTGCGGCTGCGGCGAGCGGCGGCGGCAGAGTTCTCGTCCTCGCGGATGAGAAAGGGGTCTTCGGACCTCTACGTCTCCCAGACGTGAAGCCTCCCTGTACCCTTGACCCCTCGGCGCAAGCCGGGGGGTTTCTTTATGGGGCCTGGCGTCAAGACGATGGCGCCGGCGGGCGATCTGGGGCTTGATGGCGGCATGACATCGTATCGCAGCCTGCTCGCCGAGCGTCGCGCTTTGCAGATCGCCGTTGCCATCGGCGGGCTGGTGCCGGTGGCGGCCGGGCTGGCCGGGGTGCTGATCGGGCCGGCGCTGGTGCAGCGCGGGCTGGCCGACATGGCGATGCTGGACAGCCATTTCCGCTATCTGTCCGGCCTGCTGCTGGGCATCGGGCTGGCCTATTGGGGGTTGATCCCGAGCATCGAGCGGCGCGGCCGCGCGTTCCGGCTGCTGACCGCGATCGTGTTTGCCGGCGGGCTGGGGCGGCTCGCCGGGGTGGAGTTGCACGGCCTGCCACCACTGCCGATGCTGTTCGGGCTGGGCATGGAATTGCTGGTGACGCCGCTGCTGTGCGTCTGGCAGTGGCGGGTGAGCCGGCAGGTGGCGTCGGCCTGAGCCGCCTACGAGTCGCCGCCGCTGCCGGGCGTGTCGGCCGCCACCGGCGCGTCGGGCTGGCGGCCCATCGGGAAGAAGGTGATGCGCTGCCGCTCCTCCACCTGGCGTTGGGTGCGCACCCGCATCAGGTCTTTCCAGCCGATATAGCCGACCAGTTTCTGTTCCTCGCGTGAGACGACCGGCATATGCGCGACATTGAGTGTCGTCATCCGGTCGGCCACGCTGTCGAGAAACTCGTCGGGATAGGTCAGCGGCACCTTGGCCGGGCTGACCAGAGTGCCGATGGTGGTGCCGCGATGGGTGCCGCGGCGGCGCCAGCGCAGCACCGAGGGTGGGTCCAGCACGCCCAGCACCCGGCCGGCGGCGTCGATGACCGGGAAGCTCGGGTGCCTGGTCGCCGGGTCGGTCAGCAGCGCCGCCGCGCCATGCAGCGTGAGTTCGGCCGGCACCGAGTCCACCTGCTTGGTCATCACCTGCTCCACCTTGGTCAGTGCGAACGGGTCGATGCGGTATTCGCGCACGATATGGTGGCCGCGCCGGGCCACCTTCTCGGTCAGGATCGAGCGGC
>DATJEA010000173.1:0-9662 GCA_035497095.1 Acetobacteraceae bacterium
CACCAGCACCTGGCCGCGCGCCACCTGGTCGCCCGGCTGCACTGCCAGGCTGGTGACCCGGCCGGGGATCGGCGCCATCACCCGCCCGCCGCCGGCGGCCGCGGCAAGCGGCGGTCGCAGCGGGTCGACGATATCGAAAACATGGTTGTGCCCGGCTGCGATAACAAGCACCGACCCGGCATCCGGCAGCACGGTCAAGGCGTGAATGGCGCCGTCCAACCGCAGCGCCCAGCGGCCATCTTCCCGGATCGACATGGCAACCTGATGCGGCGCCGCTCCCCAATCCAGCGTCCAGCCGGCAGTAGGACTCTGCCGCACCGTGACGGCCAGGGTCGCCTCGCCGTGGCGCAGCGTGACGGTCTGCGCGCCGGGCAGGTTCATCCGCCAGGAATCGCTGGTGCCCCAGGGCGAATACGGGTCGCCCGCCACCCTCGCGGCGGCGGCCCTGGTGCGCAGCACCGCGACGGCAGCAGCCGCGATCGCGGCATCCGGCAGCGATAGTGGCGGCATCAGCGCGGCGGCGTGGCGGGCGATGAAGCCGGTATCCAGTTCGGCGGCGGCGAAATCCGGGTTGCCGGCGATGGCGGCCAGCAGCGCCAGATTGGTGCTGACCCCGGCCGCCTCGGTCTCGCCCAGCGCCACCCGCATCCGCGCCAGCGCGGTGGCGCGGTCAGGGCCGTGGGTGATGATCTTGGCGATCATCGGATCGTAATCCGGCGTGATCTGGTCGCCGGCGCGCACCCCGGCATCGACGCGGGCGCTGTCCGGCAGCCGCAGATGCCGCAGCAGGCCGACCGAAGGCAGGAACTCCCGCGCCGGGTCCTCGGCGTAGAGCCTGCATTCGAATGCATGGCCGGAGATCGCCAGTTGCGCCTGGGTCAGCGGCAACCGGCCGCCAGCCGCGACGCGGAGTTGCCATTCGACCAGATCCTGGCCGCTGATCGCCTCGGTGACCGGGTGCTCCACCTGCAACCGGGTGTTCATCTCCATGAAGTGGAACTCGCCATCCTCGGCGATGAACTCCACCGTGCCGGCGCCGACATAGCCGACCGCGCGGGCGGCGGCGATCGCGGCCTCGCCCATTGCCGCGCGCATCTCCGGCGTCATGCCGGGGGCGGGGGCCTCCTCGATGATCTTCTGGTGCCGGCGTTGCAGCGAGCAGTCGCGCTCGAACAGATGCACCACGTTGCCGTGGCTGTCGGCGAACACCTGGATTTCGATATGCCGCGGGCGCAGCAGGTAGCGCTCGATCAGCAGCCGGTCGGCGCCGAACGAACTGGCCGCCTCGCGCCGCGCGCCGGCAATCGCGGCATCGAGGTCGCGGGCGTGCTCGACGATGCGCATGCCCTTGCCGCCGCCGCCGGCGCTGGCCTTGATCAGCACCGGGAAGCCGATGGCGATCGCCGCGTCGCGCAAGGTGGCGTCGGCCTGGTCGGCGCCGTGATAGCCCGGTACCAGCGGCACGCCGGCCTGTTGCATCAGCGCCTTGGCCTCGGACTTGCCGCCCATGGCGCGGATCGCCGCCGGCGGCGGGCCGATGAACACCAGCCCGGCGGCGGCGCAGGCCTCGGCGAACTCGGCGTTCTCCGACAGGAAACCGTAGCCGGGATGGACCGCCTCGGCGCCGCTGGCCCGGGCCGCCGCCAGGATCGCCTCGCTGCGCAGATAGGAGTCGCGCGGCGCTGGCGGGCCGATGCGATGCGCCTGGTCGGCCATCTCGACATGCAGGGCGCCAGCGTCAGCGTCGGAATACACCGCGACGGTGGCGATGCCGAGCCGGCGCGCGGTGCGGATGATGCGGCAGGCGATTTCGCCGCGATTGGCGATGAGAACCTTGCGGAACATCGCCATCACATCCGGAACAGGCCGAATTTGCTCGGCTCCACCGGCGCGTTCAGGCTGGCCGAAAGGCCGAGGCCGAGCACGCGGCGGGTGTCAGCGGGGTCGATGATGCCGTCATCCCACAGCCTGGCGGTGGCGTAGTACGGGTGGCCCTGGGTTTCGTATTGCTCGCGGATCGGGCGCTTGAATTCCTCCTCCTCGGCCTCCGGCCAGTCCTCGCCGCGCGCCTGCATGCCGTCGCGCCGGACGGTCGCCAGCACGCTTGCCGCCTGCTCGCCGCCCATCACCGAGATGCGGGCGTTCGGCCACATCCACAAAAACCGCGGATCATAGGCGCGGCCGCACATGCCGTAATTGCCGGCGCCGAAGCTGCCGCCGATCACCACGGTGAATTTCGGCACGCGGGCGGTGGCCACCGCGGTGACCATCTTGGCGCCATCCTTGGCGATGCCGCCGGCCTCGTATTTGCGCCCGACCATGAAGCCGGTGATGTTCTGCAGGAACACCAGTGGGATGCCGCGCTGGGCGCAAAGTTCGATGAAATGCGCCGCTTTTTGCGCCGATTCGCTGAATAAAATACCGCTATTGGCGATGATTCCGACCGGATAGCCCCAGATATGCGCGAATCCGGTGACCAAAGTGGCTCCGTAGAGCCGCTTGAACTCGTCGAACTCGCTGTCATCGACGATGCGGGCGATCACCTCGCGCACATCATACGGAACCCGCCGATCGGCCGGCACCACGCCGTACAGTTCCGCCGGATCGTGGCGCGGCGGCAGCGGCGGGCGCAGCGCCACGTTGGGGGATTTCACGGTGTTCAGCCCGGCCACGATGCGCCGGGCGATGCCGAGCGCGTGGGCATCGTTTTCGGCGTAATGGTCGGTGACGCCGGAGACGCGGGAATGCACGTCCGCCCCGCCCAGATCCTCGGCGCTGACGATCTCGCCGGTGGCCGCCTTCACCAGCGGCGGGCCGGCCAGGAAGATGGTGCCCTGGTTGCCGACGATGATGCTTTCGTCGGACATCGCCGGCACATAGGCGCCGCCGGCGGTGCAACTGCCCATCACCACGGCGATCTGCGCGATGCCGGCGGCCGAGAGGTTGGCCTGGTTGTAGAAAATGCGGCCGAAATGCTCGCGGTCGGGGAACACCTCGTCCTGATTGGGCAGGTTGGCGCCGCCGGAATCGACCAGGTAGATGCAGGGCAGCCGGTTTTCGGCGGCGATCTGCTGGGCGCGCAGATGCTTCTTCACGGTCAGCGGATAGTAGGTGCCGCCCTTCACCGTGGCGTCGTTGCAGACCACCACGCATTCCCGGCCGGAGACGCGGCCGATGCCGGTGATGATGCCGGCCGAGGGCACGTCGCCGCCATACATGCCGTGCGCCGCAAGCGCCGAAAGCTCCAGGAACGGTGTGCCGGGGTCGAGCAGCGCCTCGATCCGGTCGCGCGGCAGCAGCTTGCCGCGCGACAGATGCCGCTGGCGGGACTTCTCGCCGCCGCCCAGTGCCGCGCGGGCCGACTCTGCACGGAGGTCGGCCACCAGGGCTGCCATCGCTTCGGCATTGGCGCGGAAGGCGGCGCTGCGCGGGTCGGCCTCGGTGGACAGGCGCATCAGGCGGTTTCCCGGAACAACTCGCGGCCGATCAGCATGCGGCGGATTTCGCTGGTGCCGGCGCCGATCTCGTACAGCTTGGCGTCGCGCAGCAGGCGGCCCACCGGGTAGTCGTTGATGTAGCCGTTGCCGCCCAGCGCCTGGATCGCTTCCAGCGCCATCCAGGTGGCCTTCTCGGCGGCGTAGAGGATGGCGCCGGCGGAATCCTTGCGGGTGGTGCGGCCACGGTCGCAGGCGCGGGTGACGGCGTAGACATAGGCGCGGGCGGCGTTGGTGACGGTGTACATGTCGGCCAGCTTGCCCTGCATCAACTGGAATTCGCCGATCGGCTGGCCGAACTGTTTGCGATCATGGACATAGGGGATCACCGCATCCAGGCAGGCCTGCATGATGCCGAGCGGACCGCCGGCCAGTACCGCGCGCTCGTAATCCAGCCCGCTCATCAGCACCGCGACGCCGCCATCCACCGCGCCCAGGACGTTTTCGGCCGGGACGCGCACGTTGTCGAACACCAGTTCGCCGGTGTTGGAGCCGCGCATGCCGAGCTTGTCGAGCTTCTGTGCGCAGGAGAAGCCGGGCATCGTGCGCTCGACCAGGAAGGCGGAGATGCCGCGCGGGCCGGCATCCGGCGTGGTCTTGGCGTAGACCACCAGCGTGTCGGCATCCGGCCCGTTGGTGATCCACATCTTGGTGCCGTTCAGCACGAAGTGCTCGCCGTCGCGGTCGGCGCGCAGCCGCATCGAGACCGGGTCCGAGCCGGCGCCGGCCTCGCTCATCGCCAGCGCGCCGACATGCGCGCCGCTGATCAGCTTTGGCAGGTATTTCGCCTTCTGCGCCGGCGTGCCGTTGCGGCGGATCTGGTTGACGCAGAGATTGCTGTGCGCGCCGTACGACAGGCCCACCGAGGCCGAGGCGCGGCTGATCTCCTCCATCGCCACGGTATGCGCCAGGTAGCCCATGCCGGCGCCGCCGTACTCCTCCTCCACGGTCAGGCCGAGCAGGCCGAGATCGCCGAGCTTGCGCCACAGATCGGCCGGGAAGTCGTTATCGCGGTCGATCGCGGCGGCGCGCGGCGCGATCTCGGCGTCGGCGAAGCGGCGCACGCTGCGGCGGAGCATGTCGATTTCTTCGCCGAGGTCGAAATCCAGGCCGTAATCGGTGTTGGCGCTCATGCCGTCAGGCCTTCAGTTCGGGGAAATCGTCCTCGCGGTACTCGCCATCACCGCGGGCGGTGCGGGCTTCCTCGGCGCGGCGGAGTTCCACCCGGCGGATCTTGCCGGAGATGGTCTTCGGCAGTTCGGCGAATTCCAGCCGGCGGATGCGCTTGTACGGCGCCAGCCGGCGGGCAAGATGCTGGAAGATCGACAGCGCGATCTCCGGCGAGCCATTCGCCCCGCCGGCCAGCGCGATATACGCCTTGGGCACCGCCAGCCGCAGCGCGTCCGGCGCCGGCACCACCGCGGCCTCGGCGACCATCGGGTGCTCGATCAGCACGCTCTCCAACTCGAACGGCGAGATGCGGTAATCCGCCGCCTTGAACACGTCATCGGCGCGGCCGACATAGGTGAGGTAGCCGTCCTCGTCGCGGCTGGCGATGTCGCCGGTGTGGTATTCCGCGCCGGGAATCTCGTCGATCCCGCCGGCATCGTTCTGGTAGCCGCGCATCAGCGCCGCCGGGCGCGGCTGCAGCGGGATGCACACCGAGCCCTCCTGCGCCTCGCGCCCCTCGGTATCCAGCAGGCGGATGGAATAGCCGGGCATGGCGCGGCCCATCGAGCCGGGTTTGACCTTCTGGCCGGGCGGGTTGCCGATCTGCGCGGTGGTCTCGGTCTGGCCGTAGCCGTCGCGGATAGTGAGCCCCCAGGCGGCCCGCACCTGGTCGATCACCTCCGGGTTCAGCGGCTCGCCGGCGCCGCACACCTCGCGCAGGCTGGTACGCCAGGATTTCAGGTCTTCCTGGATGAACATCCGCCACACCGTCGGCGGCGCGCACAGCGAGGTCACCTTGTACTCGGTGATCGCGTCCAGCAGCGCCTTCGCGTTGAAGCGCGGCTGGTTGGCGATGAACACGCAGGCGCCGGCGTTCCATGGCGCGAACAGGCAGCTCCAGGCATGCTTGGCCCAGCCGGGCGAGGAGATGTTGAGGTGCATGTCGCCGGGTTGCAGGCCGAGCCAGTACATCGTCGACAGATGGCCCAGCGGGTAGCTGCGATGGCTGTGCAGCACCAGCTTCGGCTTGGCGGTGGTGCCGGAGGTGAAATACAGCAGCAGCGGATCATCCGCCCCGGTCGGCCCGTCCGGGGTGAAATCGGGCGAGGCGGTCAGCAGGGTGGCATAATCCACGCTGCCGCCGGCGGCACCGCCGACAGTGATGCGCGGCACCGAGGCCGGCACCGCGTCCAATTTCGCCGCATCCTCGGCACTGGCGATCACGAAGCGGGCGCCGGAGCGGCCGACCCGCTCGGCCAGGTCGTCGGCGGTCAGCAGCGTGGTCGCCGGCACCACCACCGCACCCAGCTTCATCGCCGCCAGCATGATCTCCCACAGCGGGGCGACGTTGCCGAGCATCAACAGGATGCGGTCGCCGCGCTTCACCCCCTGGGCGCGCAACCCGTTGGCGACGCGGTTGGATTGCGCGGCGAGTTCGGCAAAACTCAGCCTGGCGGCGCCGGCGCCGGTGATCAGCAGGGCAGGGGCGTCCGGCATCTCGCGCGCCAGCACGCCGTCGAACCAGTCGAGCGCCCAGTTGAATTGCGTGAGCTCGGGCCAGCGGAATTGCGCATAGGCGGTATCGTAGTCGGCCCGGTGGGTCAGCAGGAAATCGCGCGCGGTGCGGAATGCGGCGGCGCTCATGTCACGCCACCTCGCCGCGCTGCTGGCCGGCCAGCCAGCGGAACACCACCGAGAAGTCCTGCCCACTCTCGCCGGCCTCGGCCAGCGCGGCATAGATGCGCTGAGCGTGGCTGCCGAGCGGGGTCGGCGCACCGGAGGCCTCGGCGGCACCCTGCGCCAAAGTGAGATCCTTCAGCATCAGCGCGGTGGCGAAGCCCGGGACATAGTCGCGGTTGGAGGGCGCTGCGGGCACCGGGCCGGGGGCCGGGCAATACGAGGTCATCGCCCAACTCTGGCTGGTGGCGGTCGAGGCGATGTCGAACAGCTTCTGCCGGTCCAGCCCGAGCTTGTCGGCCAGCAGGAAGCCCTCCGCGGTGCCGATCATGTTGATCGCCAGCATCATGTTGTTGCACGCCTTGGCGGCCTGCCCGGCGCCGGAAGCCCCCGCATGGATGATCGCGCGGCCCATCGCCCGCAGTACCGGCTCGGCCCGCGCGAAGCCGGCATCGCTGCCGCCGACCATGAAGGTCAGCGTGCCGGCCGTGGCGCCGCCGACGCCGCCCGACACCGGCGCGTCCAGCAGGTCGAGCCCGGCGGCGGCAGCCTCGGCGGCCAGCTTGCGCACCGTGGCGACATCGATCGTCGAGCTGTCGATCAGCAGCGGTTTGCGGCCCTTGATCGCGTCGAACACGCCGCCCTGGCCGGTGAACACGCTCTCCACATGGCGGCCGGCCGGCAGCATGGTGACCACCATTTCGGCATCGCCCGCCGCGTCGGCGACCGAACTGGCGACCCGACCGCCATTGGCCGCGTGCCTGGCGCAATTCTCCGCCACCAGATCGTAGCCGGCCACCTCATGCCCGGCCTTCAGCAGATTGGCCGCCATCGGCAACCCCATATTGCCCAGGCCGATCACTGCGATTTTCATGGCGCCTTCCTCCTACAACCGTAAACCGAATGATGCAGCACGATGGCCCCGGCTGCGAACGAGGTCGACAAGAAAGCCAGCAAGAGTCTTCTTTTTGTGAACAAACAGAAGCAAAAAAACTTCATTCATGGGCGCGTGCGCGGCATGGAGACTCGATCTCGCCACCACGCCGCGGGCGCCGAACGAATGGAGTTTTTTGGTTCTTTTTTGCAAAAAAGAACCCTTCCTACCCTGCCCGCAGCAACTGCCGCGCGATGATCACGCGCATGATCTCATTGGTCCCCTCCAGGATGCGATGCACCCGCAGGTCGCGCAGATAGCGCTCCACCTGATACTCGGCGATGTAGCCGTAGCCGCCATGCAGTTGCAGCGCCTCGTCGCAGATATGGAAGCAGATATCGGTGGCGTAGCGCTTGGCCATCGCACAACGCATGGTGGCGTCCGCCGCCCCGCTATCCAGCGCCACCGCGGCGCGATGCACCATCAGCCGGGCGGCCTCCAACTCGGTCGCCATGTCGGCCAGCTTGAATTGCAGCGCCTGGAAATCCGCCAGCTTGCGGCCGAAAGCCCGGCGCTGCTGCACATAGGCCAACGCTGCCTCCAGGCAGGCCCTGGCGCCGCCCAGCGAGCAGGCGGCGATGTTGATCCGCCCGCCATCGAGCCCCATCATCGCGAAGCGGAAGCCCTCGCCCTCTTCGCCCAGCCGGTTGGCCTGGGGCACCAGGCAGTCCTCGAAGATCACCTGCGCGGTCGGCTGGCTGTTCCAGCCCAGCTTGCGCTCCGGCTTGCCGAAGGAGAGGCCCGGCGTGCCGCGCTCGGCCACCAGGCAGGAGATGCCGCGCGCCCCGTCCTCGCCGGTGCGCAGCATGGTGACGTAGAGGTCGGCGATGCCGCTGCCGGAGATGAACGCCTTGCTGCCGTTCACCCGGTAGCTGCCGTCCGCCGTGGCCTCCGCCCGCGTTTTCAAGGCGGCGGCGTCCGAGCCGGAGCCCGGTTCGGTGAGGCAATAGCTGACGAATTTGCGCCCGGCCAGCACGTCGGGCAGCCAGCGCGCCCGCTGCTCCTCGTTGCCGAACCGGGCGATCATGCCGGCGACCATGTTGTGGATCGAGAGGAACGCCGCGGTGGAAGGGCAGGCAGCGGCCAGTTCCTCGAAGATCAGCGCCGCGTCCAGCCGCGACAGCCCGGTGCCGCCCTGCGCCTCGGGCACATAGATGCCGCCGAAACCCAGCGCCGAAGCCGCGCGCAACTCCTCAGCCGGGAAATGCCTGGTCTCGTCCCACAGCCCGGCCTGGGGAAGCAGCCGCTCCTGCGCGAACGCCCGGGCGGTGGCCTGGAAGGCGCGCTGGTCTTCGCTGAGCTCGAAATCCATGCTGGCTCCCCTCCCGTTTATATCCGATCTACCTTATCGTGACCCGGAGCAGAAGGGCCGCATGGGTGGCCCGCCACGCCGGAGCCGATCATGCGCGCAGCGATTCGCGACACCGAGATCTATTTCGACATCGAAGGTGCCGGCCTGGTGCCGGACGGCGACCGCATGCGCGAGCAGCCGGTGGCCTTCGTGCTGCATGGCGGGCCGGGCGGCGACCATAGCGGCTTCAAGCCCGGTATGACTCCGCTGGCGAGCCGCATGCAGCTGGTCTACATCGACCATCGCGGCCAGGGGCGCTCCGCCAAGGGCGACCCGCAGCGCTATACGCTCGACGAGAATGTCGAGGACATGGAGGCGCTGCGCCGCCATCTCGGCCTCGGCCCGATCGTCTCGATCGGCACCTCCTATGGCGGCATGGTGGCGCTGGCGCATGCCGCGCGCTACCCGGCCTCGGTCTCGCACCTGGTGCTGATCGTCACCGCATCGCATGCCGGCTTCAATGCCCGCGCCCAGCAGATCGTCGCCGAGCGCGGCACCCCCGAGCAGAAGGCGGTCTGCGGCCAGCTCTGGGCCGGCGAACTCGATACCGAGGCCAAGCTGCGCCACTATTACGACGTGATGGGGCCGCTCTACTCGGTGCGCTTCGACCCCAACACCGCCGCCGCCTCACGCAGCCGCGGCATATTGACGCCCGAGGCGCTGAACCGCGCCTTCGCCCCCGGCGGCTTCCTGCAAAGCTTCGACCTGCGGCCGGAACTCTCCCGCATCACCGCGCCCACCCTGATCATGGCCGGGCGGCATGACTGGATCTGCCCGGTGGAATTCTCCGAGGAAATCCATCGCCTGATCCCCGGCTCCGACCTGCGCATCTTCGAACACAGCAGCCACTCGATCCGCGCCGATGAGCCGGAGGCGCTGCGGGATGCGATTGCGGGGTTTGTGGTTTACAAAAGAAAGTAAGGCTTCCTTTTTGAAAAAGAAGCGAAAAACTTGGCTCTTGTCGCGCTGCGTGGTGATGTCCAGCGGAGAGAGGCAAGGAAGATCTTCTTTTTGTGAACAAAAAGAAGCAAAAAAA
>DATJEA010000174.1:0-9836 GCA_035497095.1 Acetobacteraceae bacterium
GAGCGGGCGCAGCAGCCGGCCGGCCTGCGGGGTGGCGGCGCAGAGGGCGGCGATCTCCGGATCATCGACCAGAAGCTGGATGCGCGGCGCGTATTGCGCCAGCGGCTGGTGCAGGCGGATCAGCCAGGCATGGCCCTGGGGCGTGCGGCGGTGGCGCCAGGCCTCGGCCGGATGGATCTGCGGCGGCCGGCGCGGGGACCGGTTGCGGCGCGGACGCGGGTGGAGGCGGCCCTGCTGCCAGCGTAAGGCGAGACGGTCGAGCCGCGCCAGGGTGCGGCGCAGGCGGACCCAGACCAGCACCAACAGCGGCGCCAGCGCCCGATGGCGGGCGGCGACCGCGGCCACACCGGCGCAGAGATCGGCGATATGGGGGAGATAGCGTTGGCCGAGCGCGGTGGCCGGGGTGGCGGGGTGCATTGACGTTAGTTTTACTGACGATCATGCTTCGCTGCAAGCAAAACCGGGGGGTGATTTCACCTGCCGGCGGCATTGCGGATGCCGCCGCGTGCGAACTGTCATCAACGTGATGATATCAGCAAGCATGCGGCGCTTTTTTGAAAAAAAGCGCGCAAAAAACTTCATTCGCCTTGCAACACCGGGCGGGCGGAGAGGACAGGGTCTCCAACCCCAAGGGCGCGAAGCGCCGTCATGAAGTTTTTTTGCTTCTTTTTGTTCACAAAAAGAAGACCTTCCTTGCCTCTCTCCGCTGCGCATCAACACGCAGCGCGACAAGAGCCGTTTTGGTTCTTTTTTACAAAAAGGCACCGCTTCCTTCCTTCCCACGGTACGCCCAGGTGGCATGTCTTGCCCGAGGCGATGGTATGGGTTAGCAACACGCGCCTTAAGAGCCGCCGATCCAGGGTGATTGGCGACCCGAACCGTCAAAATTTTCGGCCCTAGCTCCTTGTGGCCTGGTAAGGATACCTTCGCATGGCACGCAACAAGATCGCGCTGATCGGCGCCGGCAACATCGGCGGCACGCTCGCCCATCTGATCGGTCTGAAGGAGCTGGGCGACGTCGTGATGTTCGACGTGTTTGGCGGCGTGGCCGCCGGCAAGGCGCTCGACCTGATGCAGTCCGGCTCGGTCGAGGGGTTCGACGCCGAGATGTCCGGCGGCGACGACTATGCCGCGATCAAGGGCGCCGATGTGGTGATCGTCACCGCCGGCTTCCCGCGCAACCCCGGCATGAGCCGCGACGACCTGCTGACCAAGAACGCCGAGGTGATGGGCCAGGTGGCCCAGGGCATCAAGACCTACTGCCCGAACGCCTTCGTGATCTGCATCACCAACCCGCTGGATGTGATGGTCTGGGCGTTGCAGCAGAAATCCGGCCTGCCCGCCAACAAGGTGGTCGGCATGGCCGGCGTGCTGGACAGCAGCCGCTTCCGGCTGTTCCTGGCGCAGGAGTTCAAGGTCTCGGTCGAGGACGTGACCGCGTTCGTGCTGGGCGGCCACGGCGACACCATGGTGCCGCTGATCCGCTACTCCACGGTGGGCGGCATTCCGGTGCCCGACCTGATCAAGATGGGCTGGACCACCCAGGCGAAGATCGACGCCATCGTGGCGCGCACGGCCGGCGGCGGCGGCGAGATCGTCAAGCTGCTGGGCCGCGGCAGCGCCTTCTATGCGCCGGCCTCCTCGGCGATTTCGATGGCCGAAGCCTACCTGAAGGACAAGCGCCGGGTGCTGCCCTGTGCGGTGATGCTGAACGGCGAATACGGCCAGAAGGGCTTCTACGTCGGCGTGCCGGTGGTGATCGGCAAGAATGGCGTGGAGAAGATCATCCAGGTCGAGCTTACCGCCGCCGAGCAGGCCGCGTTCGACGCCTCCTGCACCGCCGTCGGCAAGCTGATCGCCGACTTCAAGGCGCTGGGGGTCTGACCGGATGAATATTCACGAATACCAGGGCAAGGAACTTCTCAAGAAGTTCGGCGTCGCGGTGCTCGAAGGGCATGTCGCCTGGACACCGGAAGAGGCCGAGGCCGCCTGCGCCAAGCTGCCGGGCCCCGTGTATGTCGTGAAGTCGCAGATCCACGCCGGCGGCCGTGGCGCCGGCCGCTTCGCCGACGACCCCGACGGCAAAGGCGGCGTGCGGCTGGCCAGATCGCCGGCCGAGGTGCGCGCCGCCGCCGAGGCGATGATCGGCCATACGCTGATCACCAAGCAGACCGGCCCGGCCGGCCGCAGGGTCAACCGCATCTATGTGGAAGCCGGGTGCGACATCGCCCGCGAGTTGTACCTGTCGCTGCTGATCGACCGCGCCACCTCGCGGGTGACCATCATGGCCTCCACCGAAGGCGGCATGGAGATCGAGGACGTCGCCGCGCATCACCCGGAGAAGATCGTCCGCGTCACCATCGACCCGGCCGCCGGCATCTGGCCGTTTCACGGCCGCCGGCTGGCTTCGGCGCTGGGCCTCACCGGCAAGCAGGTCGGCGTGTTCGGCAAGTTCGTCACCGCGATGTACACCGCCTTCACCGCGCTCGACTGCGCCATCGTCGAGATCAACCCGCTGGTGGTGACCAAGGCCGGCGACGTGGTGGCGCTGGATGCCAAGGTCAGCTTCGACGACAACGCGCTGTATCGCCATCCCGACATCGAGAAGCTGCGCGACGAGACCGAGGAGGACCCCAAGGAACTGGAAGCGGCGAAATACGCGCTCAACTATGTGACGCTGGACGGCACCATCGGCTGCATGGTCAACGGCGCCGGCCTGGCGATGGCCACCATGGACATCATCAAGCTGTACGGCGCCTCGCCGGCCAATTTCCTTGATGTCGGCGGCGGCGCCACCAAGGAGCGGGTGACCGCGGCGTTCAAGATCATCCTGTCCGATCCCAATGTTGAAGGCATCCTGGTCAACATCTTCGGCGGCATCATGCGCTGCGACGTGATCGCCGAGGGCGTGGTGGCCGCGGCCCGCGAGGTGAGCCTGAACGTGCCGCTGGTGGTGCGGCTGGAAGGCACCAACGTCGATCTCGGCAAGGCGATCATGGCCAAATCCGGCCTGCCGATCATCTCCGCCGATAATCTGGCCGACGCCGCCGAGAAGATCGTCCGCGCCGTGAAGGAAGCCGCCTGATGGCCATTCTCGTCGATGCCAACACCCGCGTGATCACCCAGGGCTTCACCGGCGCGCAGGGTACCTTCCACACCGAACAGGCGATCGCCTACGGCACCAAGGTGACCGGCGGCGTGACCCCCGGCAAAGGCGGCACCACCCATCTCAACCTGCCGGTGTTCGACACGGTGGCCGAGGCGGTGGAGAAGGCCGGCGCCGACGCGAGCGTGATCTACGTGCCGCCGCCATTCGCCGCCGACGCCATCCTGGAGGCGATCGACGCCGAAGTGCCACTGATCATCTGCATCACCGAGGGGATTCCGGTGCTCGACATGGTGCGGGTGAAGCGCGCGCTGTCCGGCAGCTGCTCGCGCCTGATCGGCCCGAACTGTCCCGGCGTGATCACCCCGGACGCCTGCAAGATCGGCATCATGCCGGGCCATATCCACCGGCGTGGCAAGGTCGGCATCGTCAGCCGCTCCGGCACCCTCACCTATGAGGCGGTGGCGCAGACCACGGCGGCCGGGCTCGGCCAGTCGAGCTGCGTCGGGATCGGCGGCGACCCGGTCAAGGGCACCGATTTCGTCGCCATCCTGGAGATGTTCCTGGCCGACGCCGAGACCGAGATGATCATCATGATCGGCGAGATCGGCGGCGAGAGCGAAATCCGTGCCGCCGAGTTCATCGCCAAGAATAAGGTGAAGAAGCCCATCGTCGGCTTCATCGCCGGCGCCACCGCGCCGCCCGGCCGGCGGATGGGCCATGCCGGCGCGGTGATTTCCGGCGGGCGCGATACCGCCGCCGCCAAGTTCGAGGCGTTGCGCATGGCCGGCGTGCATATGTCCGAGAGCCCGGCGGCGCTGGGCAGCACGATGATCAAGGCGCTGCGCGGCTGAGCCGGCCGGCGCACGAGGCACGAAAGCTCAGGATGTGATACACTGGCGCTGCGGGGTTTGCGCTGCGCCGCATAACGCGGCGTCGACCCATGCGGTGGACGCACATCGGCAACACCCCGGCCTGCCTGCGCAGCGCCGGGAAAACGCATATGTTCCGGCCGCGTGGCGCCGGCCGCCACCGGGTTCATGCTAACGTGTTCGGGCTGCGTATTCAGACTGGGAGACTACCATGGCAGGCGTCGACATTCTCGCCACCGCCTTCAACGGGGCCAACGCGGCGTTCATCGCCGATCTCTATGCCCGCTGGGCGGCCAACCCCGGCAGCGTCGACCCCAGTTTCGCCGAGCTGTTCGCCGCCCTGAACGACGAGTCCCGCGCCGTGCTGTCCGATGCGGCCGGCGCCTCCTGGGCGCCGCGCCATTTCGATGTCGGCGACCCGGAGCCGAGCAAACCGGCCACCAAGGCCGCTGGCGCCAAACGGGACGGCAAGGCCGACGCCAAATCCGCCGCCGGCATGACCGCCGACCAGGTTCGCGCCGCCATCGCCGACAGCCTGCACGCGCTGATGATGGTGCGCACCTACCGCGTGCGCGGCCATCTCGAAGCCGAGCTCGATCCGCTCGGCCTGCAGGTGCCGGAGCCGCACCCCGAACTCGACCCGGCCAGCCACGGCTTCACCGAAGCCAATATGGACCAGCCGGTTTTTCTCGATCACGTGCTGGGGCTGGAGACCGCCACCCCGCGGCAGATCCTGCAACTCCTGCGCGAGACCTATTGCGGCCCGGTCGGCGTCGAGTTCATGCACATCCAGGACCCCGACCGGAGAGCCTGGATTCAACGCCGCGTCGAGGGCGCGCCGTGGCGCACCGCCTATGACGCCGACACCAAAAAGACCATCCTGCGGCAGTTGACCGAGGCCGAGGGGCTGGAAACCTTCTGCCAGAAGCGCTTCGTCGGCACCAAGCGCTTCGGGCTGGAAGGCGCCGAGGTCAGCATCGCCGCGCTGCAAGCGATCATCGCCTCGGCGGCCGGCGCCGGCGTCAACGAGATCGCCATCGGCATGCCGCATCGCGGCCGGCTCAACACGCTGGTGAACGTGGTGCACAAGCCGTACACCCAGTTGTTCAGCGAATTCGGCGGCGCCAGCTTCAAGCCGGACGACGTGCAGGGCTCGGGCGACGTCAAATACCATCTCGGCACCTCCACCGACCTCGATATCGACGGCCACATGCTGCATCTGTCGCTGCAACCGAACCCGTCGCACCTGGAAGCGGTCGACCCGGTGGTGATCGGCAAGGTCCGCGCCCGCCAGGACATGGCCGGCGACACCCGCGGCCGCCGCTCGGTGATGGCGATCCTGATCCACGGCGATGCCGCCTTCGCCGGCCAGGGCCTGGTCAGCGAGACGCTGGCGATGAGCCAGTTGATCGGCTACCGCACCGGCGGCACCATTCACCTCATCGTCAACAACCAGATCGGCTTCACCACCCTGCCGGCGCACGCCTATTCCGGCCTGTATTGCACCGATGTCGCCAAATCGGTGCAGGCGCCGGTGCTGCATGTCAACGGCGACAACCCCGAGGCGGTGGTCTGGTGCGCCCAGATGGCCGCCGAGTTCCGCCAGATGTTCGGCTGCGACATCGTGCTGGACGTGGTCTGCTACCGCCGCCACGGCCATAACGAGGCCGACGAACCGGCCTTCACCCAGCCGATCATGTATCACACCATCCGGGAGATGAAGACCACCCGCACGCTGTACGCCGAGCGGCTGGTCGCCGAAGGGGTGGTGACCGCCGACGAAGCCAAGGCAATGGGCGACGCGTTCCACGCCGAGCTGGAAGCCGCCTACAAGGCCGCCCAGGCCTACAAGCCGAACAAGGCGGATTGGCTGGAGGGCCATTGGGCCGGCCTCTCGACCCCGGGCCACGAAGCCGAATGGGCCGACGAGGATACCGCGGTTGAGCTCGAGACGCTGCATCAGGTCGGCGAGGCCATTTCGCTGGTCCCGGAGGGCTTCGACGTCAACCCCAAGATCGTCCGCCAACTGGAGGCCAAGCGCGCCGCGATCGACAGCGGCGACGGCATCGACTGGGCCACCGGCGAGGCGCTGGCGTTCGGTACCCTGCTGCTGGAAGGCCATCGCGTCCGCCTCTCCGGCGAGGACGTGCAGCGCGGCACCTTCAGCCAGCGCCACGCGGTGCTGATCGACCAGACCACTCAGCACGAATACGTGCCGCTCAACAACATCGCGCTCAACCAGGCGAAGATCGAGGTCTACAACTCGCTGCTGTCGGAAGCCGGCGTGCTCGGCTTCGAATACGGCTACACGCTGGCCGACCCGCGCAGCCTGGTGCTGTGGGAGGCGCAGTTCGGCGACTTCGCCAACGGCGCCCAGGTCATCATCGACCAGTTCATCGCCTCCGGCGAAACCAAATGGCTGCGCCTGTCCGGCCTGGTGATGCTGCTGCCGCATGGCCATGAGGGCCAGGGGCCGGAACATTCTTCCGCCCGGCTGGAGCGCTATCTGCAACTCTGCGCCGAGAAGAACATGGCAGTGGTGAACACCACCACGCCGGCCAACTACTTCCACGTGCTGCGCCGCCAGTTGAAGCGCAACTACCGCAAGCCGCTGATCCTGATGACGCCGAAGAGCCTGCTGCGGCACAAGCTGGCAGTCTCGCCGCTGGCCGATTTCGCCATCGGCAGCCGCTTTCGGCCGATCATCTGCGAGACCGATACGCTGGCGGCACCGGAGGAGATCAAGCGCGTCGTGCTGTGCAGCGGCAAGGTCTATTATGATCTGCTGGCCGAGCGCCGCGCGCTCGGCATCAAGAACGTCGCCATCCTGCGCATCGAGCAGCTCTATCCGTTCCCGATCGTCTCGCTGCCCAAGGTGCTGGCGCCGTACAAGAATGCCGAGCTGGTGTGGTGCCAGGAGGAGCCGGAGAACAACGGCGCCTGGACCTTCGTCGATCGCCGGCTGGAGAAGGTGCTGGCGACGGCCGATATCGCCGCCAAGCGTCCGATCCTGATCTCCCGCCCCAGCGCCGCGAGCCCGGCCACCGGGCTGGCCAAGGTGCACGCCGCCGAGCAGTCCGCCCTGGTGCGGGCGACGCTGAACCTGGGGTGAGGGTGGCCTTTCTGGTAAAAAAGCAGCAGAAACCCTCTATTCCCGACGCTGCGGGATCAACGACATTGCTCTGACGACTGCGCGAGCTGGCTGCGCCGGCTCTGAACAAGGACTGGACCGATCGCATGGCGACTGAGATCAAAGTGCCCTCGCTGGGCGAGAGCGTCACCACCGCCACCGTAGCCCGCTGGATGAAGAATGCCGGCGACAGCGTGGTCGCCGATGAGCCGCTGGTGGAGTTGGAGACCGACAAGGTCACCGTCGAGGTCAACGCCCCCAGCGGCGGCACGCTGTCCGAGATCATCGCCGCGGCCGGTGCCGAGGTGGAAGTGGGCGGCGTTCTGGCGATGCTTACCGAAGGCGCAGCGGCCCCGGCCGCCAAGCCGGCGCCCGCCCAGGCAGCCGCTCCCAAGCCGGTCGAAACCGCCCGCCCGGCGGCCAACCCGGCGGCCGGCGTCAACCAGCCGCCCAGCCCCTCCGGCCCGGTCGCCCGCCCGGCCTCCGGCCCCGCGCCGCTGCCCGCCGCCGCCAAGCTGATGGAGGAGCGCGGCCTCGCCGCCGGGCAGATCGGTGCCGGCGCCGGCAAGGACGGCCGCATCACCAAGGGCGACGTGCTGGCCTTCGCGAGCCAGCCCGCTGCCGCGCCGGCCGCCGCCCCCGCCGCCAAGGCCCCGCGCGCCACCGCACCTGGCGAGGAGCGGGTGAAGATGACCCGCCTGCGCCGCACCATCGCCATCCGCCTGAAGGAGGCGCAGAACACCGCGGCCATGCTCACCACCTTCAACGAGGTGGACATGACCGCTGCGATGGCGCTGCGCGCCGAATACCGCGATGCGTTCGAGAAGAAGCATGATGGCGTCCGCCTCGGCTTCATGTCGTTCTTCGTGCGCGCCTGCGTCGCCGCGCTGAAGGAATTCCCCGCCGTCAACGCCGAGATCGACGGCGACGACATCATCTACAAGAACTTCGTCCACATGGGCATCGCCATCGGGGGCGCCAGCGGCCTGGTGGTGCCGGTGGTCCGCGACGTCGACCAGATGAGCTTCGCCCAGATCGAGAAGGCGATCGGCGATTACGGCCGCCGCGCCCGCGACGGCGCGCTGAAGCTCGACGAACTCACCGGCGGCAGCTTCAGCATCACCAATGGCGGCGTCTACGGCAGCCTGATGTCCACGCCGATCCTGAATCCGCCGCAAGCCGCCATCCTGGGCATGCACAAAATCCAGCCCCGCCCGGTGGCCATCGATGGCCAGGTGGTGATCCGCCCGATGATGTACCTGGCCGTCTCCTACGATCACCGCATCGTCGACGGCAGGGAAGCGGTGTCCTTCCTGGTTCGCGTCAAGGAAGGGGTGGAAGATCCTCGGCGCCTGCTGCTCGATCTGTAAGCAAGGAAGCAGCGCTTTTTTGTAAAAAAGCGCGCAAAAAACTTCATTCTTAAGGGTGAAGTTTTTTTGCTTCTTTGTTTTCAAACAAAGAAGACTTGCTTTTCTTGCTGGTGAAAAGGCTCATGTTCATGGACAGTTTCGACCTCATCGTCATCGGCGCCGGCCCTGGCGGCTATGTCTGCGCCATTCGCGCCGCCCAACTCGGCATGAAGGTCGCCTGCGTCGAGAAGCGCGCCACGCTCGGCGGCACCTGCCTCAATGTCGGCTGCATTCCCTCCAAGGCGCTGTTGCAATCCTCGGAGAACTTCCACGCCGCGGCGCATGCCTATGCCGAGCACGGCATCCTGATCGATGCCGTGAAACTCGACCTGGCGCGCATGCAGGCCCGCAAGGACGAGGTGGTCAGCGCCAACGTCAAGGGCGTGGAGTTCCTGTTCAAGAAGAACAAGGTCACCTGGCTGAAGGGCAGCGGCCGCATCCTGGCCGCCGGCCGGGTGGATGTCGACGGCACCGAATACGCCGCCAAGAACATCGTCATCGCCACCGGCAGCGAGAGTACCAAGCTGCCGGGCGTCGAGGTCGACGAAAAGACCATCGTCACCTCCACCGGCGCGCTGGAACTGGACAAGGTGCCCGCCCATCTGGTGGTCATCGGCGGCGGCGTCATCGGCCTGGAACTCGGCAGCGTCTGGCGCCGCCTCGGCGCCGAGGTCACCGTGGTTGAGTTCCTCGACCGCCTGATCCCCGGCAACGACGCCGAGATCGCCAAGCATTTCCAGCGCGTGCTGGCCAAGCAGGGCATCAAGTTCCGCCTGTCCACCAAGGTCACCGCCGCCCAAAAGACCGCCAACGGCGTCACCCTCACCGTGGAATCGGTCAAAACCGCCAAGACCGAAACGCTGGAAGCCGACATCGTGCTGCTCGCCATCGGCCGCCGCGCCCATACCGAGGCGCTTGGGCTGGCCGAGGCCGGCGTCGCCACCGACAAGCGCGGTCTGGTGCTGACCGACGCCCATTTCGCCACCAACGTCCCCGGCATCTACGCCGTCGGCGACGTCATCGCCGGCCCGATGCTGGCCCACAAAGCCGAGGATGAGGGCGTCGCCATCGCCGAGCGCCTCGCCGGCCAGGCCGGCCACGTCAACTACGACGCCATCCCCGCCGTCATCTACACCTGGCCCGAGGTCGCCTCGGTCGGCAAGACCGAGGAGGAGCTGAAAGCCGCCGGCATCGCCTACAAGATCGGCAAATTCCCGTTCACCGCCAACGGCCGCGCGCGGGCCATCGGCACCACCGACGGCTTCGTCAAGATCCTCGCCGACGCCACCACCGACCGCCTGCTCGGCGCCCATATCCTC
>DATJEA010000175.1:0-14078 GCA_035497095.1 Acetobacteraceae bacterium
CCGGCTGCCGGCGCCGGACGCGGTGCAGGCGGTGCTGGCCACCAGCGCCAACGCGCTGCCGGCGCTCGCCGGGCATCGCGGCTGCCGGTTGCTCGCGGTGGGCGATGCCACCGCGGCGCGGGCGCGCGAGGCTGGGTTCACCGACGTGCTGAGCGCCGGGCGCGATGCGGTGGCGCTGGCCGCCCTGGTCGGAGTGCATTGCGATCCCGCCGGGCGGCCGCTGCTGCTGGCGGTCGGCGCCGGCGAGGGGGGCAGGCTGGTCGGGCTGCTGCGCGCCGACGGGTTCAGCGTGCTGCGCCGCGAGGCCTACGCCGCCCGGCCGGTCGAGCGCCTGCCTGCTGCCGCGGTCTCCGCGCTGGCGGCCGGCGAGATCGGCACCGCGCTGTTCTTTTCCAGCGCCACGGTGCGGGCGTTCATTGACCTTTGGGGGGGCACGCTCCCACTTTCAGTGGCCACCGGGATCGACGCCTTGGCGCTATCGCCGGTGGTCGCCAGGGCGCTGACCCCCTTGCCCTGGCGGCGCATCCGTGTTGCTTCTGACCCGAACCAGGACGCGATATTGGCATTGATGGCATGACAGAGACGCAACCGCCGCCCGATTCCGGGGGCAAGCCGACCCCGAAACCCGAGGCCCCGGCGCCCGGCCCGGTCCCGGCGGCGAAAGCTGCGCCGCCATCCTCGGTGCCGCCCGCTGGCATGCCGTCCGGGTCGGTGCCCTCTGCCGCCGCCAGCAATGCCAGCGCCAAGCCGCCGGCCGGCCCGGCCAAGCCGATCGGCTCCGGCACGACGTCTCCCCCGGGCGCACGGCCCACCACCACGCCGCCGCCGGCCGCGCCAAACCCGCTGCCGCCACGCCGTAGTGCCGGGGCGGTGCTGACCGCGATCGGCTTCGTGCTGCTGTTCATCGGCCTGGCCTGGGTCTGGACGCAGCAGCAGCAACTGGCCAACAGCATGGACCCCGAACGGCTGGCGCAACTCGACACCCAGATCGCCGGGCTGCGGCAGCGGGTCGCCAGGCTGGAGCAGGCGCCGCCGCCGGCGGCACCGCCCACCCCGGTCGATCTGCGGCCGCTGGAGGCGCGGGTGACCGCGCTTGAGCAGCGGCCGGCGCCGCAAGCCGCGCCCAGCGAATCGCCAGCGGTGACGGCGCAGTTGAATGCGCTGCAACAGCGCCTCGGCCAGGCCGAGCAGGCGCAGGCCGGCACCGCCGCCCGCGCCGCCAAACTGGCGCGGTTGCAGGCCGCCGCCGCCGCGCTGGCGGCCGGCAAGTCGCTCGGCGAGATTCCCGGCGCGCCACCGGCGCTGACCCGCTTCGCCACCACGCCGCCGCCCACCGAGGCGCAGTTGCGGCTGGATTTCGACGCCGCCGCGGCCCGCGCCGCCGAGGCCAGCAAGCCGACGACCGAGGCGGATTCGCTGGCCGAGAAGATGTGGCTGCGGGTGCAGTCGCTGGTGACGGTGCGCGATGGCGACCGGGTGCTGTCGGGTGCGCCGGCCAGCTACGTGCTCGGCGCCGCCCGCGAGCAGCTTACCGCCGGCAATCTGGAAGGCGCGGTCGCCGATGTGGAGCGGCTGGACAAGGCCGCCGCCGCCGCGATGGCCGACTGGCATGACCGCGCCCGCGCGCTGCTGGACGCCAGGGCAGCACTGGCCAAGCTGGCGGCGGCCGACTGATGCGGCGCATCCTGTGGATCATCGCGGCCGGCATCATCGTGGTGGCGCTCGGTTGGTGGGTGGCGCAACTGCCGGGCCGCGTGACGCTGGCGGTCGGGCGCTACTCGATCGAGACCTCGGCGCCGGTCGCCGCCGTGCTGGGCGCCGTCGCGGTGCTGGTGCTGGCCGGGCTGCTGCGGCTGCTGCTGCTGCTGGCGATGCTCGGGCCGGGCTGGCGCCGCTGGCGGCTGCGCCGCCGCCGGGCCGCCGGCGATGTCGCGGTGACCCGCGCGCTGGTGGCACTGGCCGCCGCCGAACCGACCGGCGCCAAACGCGAATCGGCCCGCGCCCGGCATCTGCTGGGCGACACCGCGCAGACCCTGCTGCTGGCCGCCGAGGCCAACCGGCTGGCCGGCAGCGAGGACGGCGCCAGCGCGGTCTATCGCCAGTTGGCCGAGCGCGACGATGCCGCCCTGCTCGGCCTGCGCGGGCTGTTCCGCCAGGCGATCGCGCGCGAGGACTGGCCGGAAGCGGCGCTGCTGGCGCGCCAGGCCGAGATCGCCCATCCCGGTGCCGCCTGGCTGCGCGAGGCGCGGCTCAATCTCGCGGTGCGCACCGCCGACTGGAAGCAGGCGCTGCTGCTGGCCGGGCCGGGTGCGCCGGCGGCGGCCCTGACCGCCGCCGCGGCGGCTGCCGAACCTGATCCCGGCGAAGCGCTGCGGCTGGCGCGGCAGGCCTGGAAAGCCGAGCCCGGCTTCGCACCGGCGGCGCTCGGCTATGCCAGGCTGCTGCGCCGGCAGGGCAAGGAATCGCGCGCCCAGTCGGTGTTGCGTGGCGCCTGGCAGGCCGCACCGCAGCCGGCACTGGCCGAGTTGGCGCTCGACGACGGCACCGTCGGGCTGGCCCGGGTCAAGGCGGCGACGGCGTTCGTCGAGGCCAATCCGAACCATCCGGAGAGCCATCTGGTGCTGGCCCGGGTCACGCTGGCCGCCGGGCTGACCGGGGAGGCGCGCCGGCATCTGGAGCGCGCCCGCGCCGCCGGGCTCAACCAGCGCCGGGTATTCCTGCTGTTGGCGGAATTGGAGGAGGTCGATCGCGGCGGCACCGAGGCCGGCCAGGCCGCGCAACGCGACGCGCTGCGCGAGGCCGCCGCGGCCAGCCCCGACCCAGGCTGGAACTGCGACAAATGCGGCAGCGCGCTGGCCGCCTGGCAACCGGCCTGCCCGGCCTGCCACACCGCCGGCAGCATCGTCTGGGGCGTGCCGCATGGGCCGGTGGTGCTGGCGCGGCCGTTGCTGGAGGCACGATGAGCGAGTCGGCCTCGGTGGCGCGGGTGCGGGCGGCGCTGCTGGCGGCGGGGCAGGCGGATAATATCGCCGAATTCCCCGAGGGCACGCGCACCGCCGCCGATGCCGCCGCGGCGGTCGGCTGCGAGGTGGCGCAGATCGCCAAGTCGATCGTGTTCCGCGCCGGGGATGAGCCGGTGGTGGTGATCGCCTCGGGCGCCAATCGGGTGGACGCGAAGAAGTTGGCGGCGCTGCTGGGGGTTGCCATCAAGCGCGCCGATGCCGATTGGGTGCGGGCGGCGACCGGGTTTGCCATCGGTGGCGTGGCCCCGCTCGGCCATAGCGGGCCGGTGCGGCTGGTGCTGGACCGCGATCTGCTGGCGTTGCGGCCGATCTGGGCGGCGGCCGGCTCGCCGCGGCATGTGTTCCGGACCGAGGCGGCGGAGTTGGCGCGGATCACCGGTGCGGTGGTGGGCGACGTGCGGCAGGAGGCTGGCTGAGCCGCGATTATCGCGCCGCGCCGCGCTGCGCTACACTGGCACCCTGATCTTCCCGTGAGGTTCGCTGATGGACACGCTCTCGCTGCTCGCCGACCTGATCGCCCGCGCCCGCGCCGCCGGCGCCGATGCCGCCGATGCGGTGCTGGTGTCCGGCACCTCGCTCGGCGTTTCGGTGCGGCACGGCGCGGTGGAGCATCTGGAGCGGGCCGAGGGGCGGGATCTGGGGCTGCGGGTGTTCGTGGGGAAGCGCTCGGCCAATGTGTCGTCCTCGGCGGTGGACCCGGCCGGCTTCGCGCAACTGGCGGCGCGGGCGGTGGACATGGCGCGGGTGGTGCCGGAGGACCCGTATGGCGGGCTGTGCGAGCAGATGGCACCGCCGGAGGATGTCGATCTCGATCTCGCCGATCCGGCCGAGCCGGATGCGGCGGCGCTGATCGCCAGCGCCACGGCGGCCGAGGCGGCGGCGCTGGCGGTGGCGGGCGTGACCAATTCCGAGGGCGGCGAGGCCGGCTATGGCCGCACCGAAATGCTGCTGGTGACCTCGGCCGGGTTCGCCGGGCGGATGCTCAGAACCAGCCATTCGCTGTCGGCGACCGCCTTGGCCGGCAGCGGCACCGGGATGCAGCGGGATTACGATTATTCCGCAACCGTGCATCTGGCCGATCTGGAGGATGCGGCGGCGCTCGGGCGCTCGGCCGGCGAGCGCGCGGTGGCGCGGCTGGACCCGGTGCGGCCGAAAACGGCGCAACTGCCGGTGGTGTTCGATCCGCGCGTGGCGGGCGGGCTGCTCGGGCATCTGTCCGGCGCGATCAACGGTGCCAGCGTGGCGCGTGGCACCAGCTTCCTGAAGGAGAAGCTCGGGCAGCGCGTGTTCGCGGCGGGAATTTTCGTGGTCGATGATCCGCGGCGCCGGCGCGGCATGCGCTCCCGCCCGTTCGACGGCGAGGGGGTGCCAACGCGCGAGCGGCTGCTGATCGAGGATGGCGTGCTGACCAGTTGGCTGCTCGACAGCCGCAGCGCCCGGCAACTGGGGATGACCACCACCGGCAGCGCCAGCCGCGGCACCGGCGGGCCGCCCGGCCCGTCGGCGACCAATCTGTATATGCGGGCGGGGGCGCTGTCGCCGGCGGCGCTGATGGCCGATATCAGGGAGGGGCTGTATGTCACCGAGTTGATCGGCATGGGGGTGAACGGGGTGACCGGCGATTACAGCCGGGGCGCGGCCGGGTTCATGATCCGTGACGGGCAGTTGGCCGAGCCGGTGGCCGAGATCACCATCGCCGGCCATCTCGCCGAGATGTTCCTGCATCTGACCCCGGCCGACGATCTGCGGTTCCGGCGCGGCACCGATGCGCCGACCTTGCGGGTGGAGGGGATGACGCTGGCCGGGGCGTAGGTGGCAGCAACAACACCAGACGAAATGTAACAACGATCCGGCAATCCTTTGCTTTGTTCTCCCCGCCTCGCCGCCTCGATGTGAATCTTCTTGCTTTCTGCTCGCGGTGACGGCCTGTTGTCGGTCGAACGCATGAACCGATCGTCATGCGTGGCGGCGCGCGAAATGCTCGATTCGCGCCGGTGACGTTCCTATATTGCGTTGACGGTTCCCCTCTGGAGAGTGCTCGCGCCATGCGCCTGACCGGTCTGGTTTTCGCCATGCTTCTCGCCGTGATCCTGGCTTTGGCGCCGGAGTTCGCCTTCGCGCGCGCCGGCGGCGGCTCCTCGATGGGCAGCCGCGGGGCGCGCAGCTACTCCGCGCCGCCGGTCACTCGCACCGCGCCCGGCACCGCGGCACCGATGCAGCGCAGCGTGGCGCCGCGGCCGGCACCGGGGGCGGCCAGCCCGAGCTTCGCGCCGGCGCGGCCGGGGTTCTTCGGCAGCGGCTTCGGCGCCGGGCTGATGGGCGGGCTGATCGGCGCCGGGATCGGCGGCATGCTGTTCGGCGGCGGGATGTTCGGCGGCGTGCACGGCTTCGGCGGCTTCCTCGGGCTGCTGCTGCAGATCTTTATCGTGGTGATGGTGGTGCGCTGGCTGATCCGACGCTTCATGCCGAGCCGGCAGCCGGCGATGGCCGGGCCGGCGGGGATGTATGCCCGAGACGCGCAGGACATGCCGATGGGCGGTGCCAATGGCGGCATGGGTGGCGGCGGCATGGGCGACGCGCCGATCGAGGTGACGCCGGCCGACTACCAGCAGTTCGAGCAGGTGTTGCAGCATGTCCAGGCCGGCTGGTCGGCGCAGGACATCAACGCGCTGCGTGGCTCGGTGACGCCGGAGATGCTGAGCTACTTCGCCGACCAGTTGAGCGACCAGGCCAGCCGCGGGGTGCGCAATACGGTGACCGAGGTGAAGCTGGAGCAGGGCGATCTGGCCGAGGCCTGGGCCGAGCCGGGGCGGGAATACGCCAGTGTGGCGATGCGCTTCTCGATGATCGACGTGACCCGCGATGCCGCCGGCCGGGTGATCGACGGCGACGTGGCGCAGCGCACCCAGGCGACCGAGGTCTGGACCTTCCTGCGCGCGCCGGGCGGACACTGGATCCTGTCGGCGATCCAGCAGGCTGGTTAAGCGGCATTGGGTTGCGGGGCGGCGGCGAGGTGGTATTGCTCGCCGCCTGACCCCGAGGAGTGCCGCATGACCGTTCCCGTCGCCATCCAGCGCCTGCCGCATGCCGAAGGGCTGGCATTGCCGGCCTATGCCACCGCCGGCGCCGCCGGGCTCGATCTGCTGGCGGCGGTCGGTGAACCGTTGGTGATCCCGCCGGGCGGGCGGGTGCTGGTGCCGACCGGGCTGAAGGTTGCAATCCCCGAGGGCTATGAGTTGCAGGTGCGGCCGCGCTCCGGCCTTGCCCTGAAGCATGGCATCACGCTGCCGAACAGCCCCGGCACTGTGGACAGCGACTATCGCGGCGAATTGCAGGTGATCGTGATGAATGCCGGCGACGCTCCGTTCACCGTGGAGCGCGGCATGCGCATCGCCCAGGCGGTGCTGGCGGCGGTGGCGAAGCTGGAGTGGCGGGAAGTCACCAGCCTGGACGCAACCTCGCGCGGCGCCGGCGGCTTCGGCAGCACCGGAACGGGGTGACACGGCCGGCACGGCTGGGCTAACACCCGGCGACACCTCCCCAGTCATATCCGGGACCACCGATGGCCGGCATTTTTACCCCTGCCCGCGCTGCCAGGCTGCGCCCGCCCAATATCTGGGACGCGGTGGCGCTGCTGTGCGTGGTCGGCGCGCTGGTCGCGGTGGCGAATGCGGCGCGCGGCACGCTGGTGCCGCTGAGCGCACCGCAGGCGACGGAAATCTCGCTCGATCCCGCCTACCTGCCCGGCTACGCGCTGCGCACCACGCTCCGGATGTTCGCGGCGCTGGCGGCATCGCTGGCGTTCACCTTCACCTATGCGCCTTTGGCTGCCAAGAGCCGGCGGGCCGGGCTGGTGATGGTGCCGATGCTGGATATCCTGCAATCGGTGCCGATCCTGGGCTTCCTCGGCTTCACCATCGCGTTCTTCATGAATCTGTTCCCCGGCCAGGTGATGGGGCTGGAGCTGGCGGCGATCTTCGCGATCTTCACCAGCCAGGCGTGGAACATGGCGTTCAGCTTCCATCAGTCGCTGAGCACGGTGCCGGGCGACCTCGACGAGGCGACGCGCAGCTTCCGGCTGACCGGCTGGCAGCGGTTCTGGCGGCTGGAAGTGCCGTATGCGATGCCGGGGCTGGTGTGGAACACCATGCTGTCGATGTCCGGCGGCTGGTTCTTCGTGGTGGCCAGCGAGGCGATCACGCTGGGCGACCAGAGCTGGACCCTGCCCGGCGTCGGCAGCTACGTTGCCTTGGCGCTGCAGCGGCAGGACATCGTGGCGGTCGGCTGGGCGGTGCTGACCATGCTGGTGGTGATTTTGATCTATGACCAGTTGCTGTTCCGCCCACTGGTCGCCTGGTCGGCCAGGTTCCGGGTGGAGACCACGCCATCGGCCGAGGCGCCGGACCCCTGGGTGCTGGCGCTGCTGCGGCGGACCCGGGTGCTGCGGCTGGGCGGCGAGGCGCTGGGGCGCGGATTGGCGACGATCGGCGGGCTGCGGCTGGCGCTGCCGCCGGTCGCGCCGGCGTTGCGCCGCGTGCCGCCGGTGCTGGGTGACGCGGTGTTCGCTGTGCTGGTGTTCGGCGTGGTCGGCGGCGCGCTGTGGAAGATCACCGTCTATGTGTCGGCCGCGCTGAGCTGGACCGATGTGGCGCTGACGCTGGGGCTGGGCGCCATCACGCTGCTGCGGGTGATGGTGATGATCGTGCTGGCCTCGCTGATCTGGGTGCCGGTGGGGGTGTGGCTGGGGCTGCGGCCGGCCTGGGCGCGGCGGGTGCAGCCGGTGGCGCAGTTTCTCGCCGCCTTCCCGGCCAATCTGCTGTTTCCGCCGGTGGTGCTGGTGATCGTGCATTACGGGCTCGACGCCGACGTCTGGCTGACGCCGCTGATGGTGCTGGGCACGCAATGGTACATCCTGTTCAACGTGATCGCCGGCGCCTCGGCGTTTCCCGGCGATTTGCAGGAGGTGGCGCGGCATTTCCATATCGGCGGCTGGCTGTGGTGGCGGCGGGTGATCATGCCGGGGATCCTGCCGTATTATCTGACCGGCGCGATCACCGCCTCGGGCGGTTCGTGGAATGCCGCGATCGTCGCCGAGGTGGCCTCCTGGGGCGACAAGAAGCTGGTGGCGCATGGGCTGGGGGCGTACATCGCGCAGGCCACCGGGGCCGGCGACTTCCACCGTATCGTGCTCGGCGTGGTGGTGATGAGCCTGTTCGTGGTCGGGCTCAACCGGCTGTTCTGGCGGCCGCTGGCGGCGCATACCGCGCGGCGGGCAACCTTGAGCTAGGAGAGGCCAATGGACGCGACCACGCCGCTGCTGGAAGTGCGCGGCTGCCGGCAGGCCTATCACAAGGACAGCAGCACAGCCCTGGTGGTGCTGGACGACGTCAACATCAGCCTGCACCAGGGCGAGATCGTCGGCCTGCTCGGGCGCTCCGGCTCCGGCAAGTCGACGCTGCTGCGCATCGTCGCCGGGCTGCTGACGCCGACCGCCGGCGAGGTGCTGTGGCGCGGCGCCAGGCTGGCCGGGCCGGCGCCGGGGGTGGCGATGGTGTTCCAGAGCTTCGCGCTGTTCCCCTGGCTCACCGTGCAGGAGAATGTCGAACTCGGGCTGGAGGCGCAGGGCATTGCGCGCGCCGAACGGGAAAAGCGCGCCGAGGAGGCGATCGACCTGATCGGGCTCGGCGGCTTCGAGAGCGCCTATCCGAAGGAACTCTCTGGCGGCATGCGCCAGCGCGTCGGCCTGGCGCGGGCGCTGGTGGTGCATCCCGACCTGCTGCTGATGGACGAGCCGTTCAGCGCGCTCGACGTGCTGACCGCGGAGAATCTGCGCACCGACCTGGTGGAACTATGGTCGGAGGGCAAGCTGCCGGTGCAGTCGATGCTGATCGTGACGCACAACATCGAGGAGGCGGTGCTGATGTGCGACCGCATCCTGGTGTTCGCCTCCAACCCCGGCCGGGTGGCCAACGAGCTCCGGGTGCCGTTCCGCCATCCGCGCAACCGGCTGGAGCCGGCGTTCCGGCAGATGGTGGACGACATCTACGCGCTGATGACCCGCCGCGCGCCGAAGCCGGTGGCGCCGCCGCAGGGCGAGGTGGGCTTCGCCACCAAGCTGCATCCGGTCAACGCCAATCTGCTGTCCGGCCTGCTGGAGACGCTGGCCGGGCCGCCGTATCACGGCCGCGCCGACCTGCCGGCGCTGGCGCAGAGCCTGCAACTGGAAGCCGACGAGCTGCTGCCGCTCGGCGAGACGCTGGCGATGCTGCGGCTGGCCGAGCTGGAGGAAGGCGATATCCGGCTGACCGACAGCGGCCGGCGGTTCGTGGAAGCGGAGACCGACGAGCGCAAGGCGATCTTCGCCACCGCGCTCAGCAAGCACGTGCCGCTGGCGGCGGTGATCCGCCGCACGCTGGACGAGCGCTGGAACCACCGGGCGCAGGCGCTGCGGTTCCGCGACGAGCTGGAAGACCATATGTCGCCCGACTATGCCGACGAGACGCTGCGCGCGGTGATCGGCTGGGGGCGCTACGCCGAATTGTTCAGCTACGACGAGGAGGCCGAGCAGTTCAGCCTGGAGGATATCGAACCGGGCGGGTAGTCGCCGCGCCGGCGCCTTCGGGCTTCCGCGCGGTGCGGGCTGCGGCTATGGTGCGGTTCGGAAAACATAACCCAGGGAGCCTTTTGCCATGCTGACCCGCCGTACTCTGTTCGCCGCCGGCGCCGCGGTCGCCGCGACCCCGCTGGTCGGCACCTGG
Organism: Acetobacteraceae bacterium; assembly: GCA_035497095.1. Taxonomy (GTDB): domain Bacteria; phylum Pseudomonadota; class Alphaproteobacteria; order Acetobacterales; family Acetobacteraceae; genus 70-18. The sequence continues at coordinate 9,782 of DATJEA010000175.1, forward strand.
CACGCCGAGGCCAAGACGCCGAAGGGCGTATTCGTCATGGTCAAGCAGATCGACGACATCGTCGCCTTCGATCCGGCGCAGAGCTTTGAGTTCAGCAACGGCGAGATCAACGCCAACTGCTACAGCCGGCTGGTCCGCCCGGACATCAAGGACACCAACAAGGTCACTCCCGACCTGGCCACGTCGTGGGATGTCAGTGACGGCGGCAAGAAGATCACCTTCCATCTGCACGACCGCGCCAAGTTCACCACCGGCAAGGTGGTGACCGCCGAGGACGCGGCGTTCTCGCTGCAGCGCGCGGTGATCCTCAATCTGGCGCCGTCGTTCATCATCAGCCAGCTCGGCTTCACCAAGGACAACGTCGAGAAGCTGATCGTCGCCAAGGACCCGAGGACGCTGGAGCTGAACCTGCCGGAAGTCTGGGCCACCAGCTTCGTGCTGTTCTGCCTGTCGGCCACGGTCGGCTCGGTGGTGGAGAAGGCGGTGGTGATGGCGCATGCCGAGAACGGCGACTTCGGCAATAACTGGATGAAGACCCGCACCGCCGGTTCGGGCACCTATCAGCTCACCTCGTGGAAGGCGTCCGACCGGGTGATCTGCGACGCCAATCCGCATGCCCAGGTGAAGCCGATCAACAAGCGGGTGGTGATCCGCCATGTACCGGAGCCTTCGGCGCAGTTGCTGGCGCTGGAAAAGGCCGACGCCGATGTCGCCCGCGACCTGACCCCGGAACTGCTGAAAAAGGCGCGCGCCGACAAGGGCTTCCACACCGTCTCGGCGGCGATCGGGCGGGTGATGTATATCGCCATGAACCTCGACGTGCCGGAGTTCAAGAAGGTGCCGGTGCGCCAGGCGATCAAATGGGCGCTGGACTATGACGGCATCGCCAAGAACATCACGCCGGATACCTACGTGGTCTGCCAGACCTTCCTGCCGCCGGGCCTGCCGGGCGCGCTGGCCGACAAGCCGTTCAAGCGCGACCCCGCCAAGGCCCGCGCGCTGCTGGCCGAGGCCGGCTATCCGGACGGCTTCGAGATCAGCATGGACCACGCCAACAAGACGCCGGACAACGACATCGCCCAGGCGGTGCAGGCCAATCTGCGCGATATCGGCATCAAGGTCACGCTGATCCCCGGCGAAAACAAGCAGGTCATCACCAAGACCCGCAACCGCACCCACCAGTTGGCGCTGCTGGCCTGGGGCACGGATTATTTCGACCCCAACTCCAACACCCAGGCGTTCCTGGAGAACCCGGACGACAGTGACAAGTCGACGATGAAGATCCTGGCCTGGCGCAGCCACTACGACGACCCGGAAATGACCAAGATGGCGATGGCCGCCGCCAAGGAGCTCGACTCCGACAAGCGCATCCAGATGTACCACACATTGCAGAAAAAGGCGCAGGCCGAAGCGCCGTTCGCCTTCATGCTGCAGCCGATCCTGAATGCGGTGATGGGCAAGGGGGTCTCCGGCTTCAATGTCGGGCCAGTTGCCGACTTCACCAAATACGGCGAGGTCAAGAAGGCCTGACCGGCGGCCAGCCTGCCGCCTGATGCATTCGCCCGGCACCCCGAAAACGGGGCTGGGCGAATGTTTTTGCGGCGGGTGTATCCCATCGACCGGTCCTCCGGTGAAGCGTTGGCGACGGCACCTGGCTGCAAACGGGCTTTCCGTCGCCCGCCTGCTGTGGCTATGGTGCGCAACACAAAATGATACAGGGAGTAACACGCCATGCTGACCCGCCGCACTTTACTCGCCGCCGGTGCCGCGAGCGCGATCGTCCCGTTTGAGGCCACCTGGCACACCGCGGCGGCGACGCCGAAGGGCGTGTTCGTGATGGCCAAGCAGATCGACGATGTCATCAGCTTCGATCCGGCGCAGGCATACGAATTCACCAACGGCGAATGCGACGCCAACTGCTACGCGCGCCTGGTGCGGCCGGACACCAAGGACCACAATCGCGTGGCGCCCGACCTCGCCACCTCGTGGGAGGTCAGCAAGGACGGCAAGGAATTCACCTTCCATCTCGGCAACACGCAGAAATTCGCCACCGGCCGGGTGGCCGACGCGCATGACGTGGCATTCTCGTTCCAGCGCGCGGTGAAGCTGAACCTGACGCCGGGCTTTATCATCACCCAGTTCGGCTTCACCAAGGACAATTGCGAGCAGTTGATCACCGCGGTGGACGCCCGCACCTTCAAGCTGATGATGCCCAAGGTGCAGGCCACCAGCTTCGTGCTGTTCTGCCTGTCGGCCACCATCGGCTCGATCGTCGACCGCGAGACGGTGATGAAGCATGACGTGAACGGCGACCTGGGCAACAAATGGCTGACCGGCACCAGCGCCGGCTCGGGCGCCTATCAGCTGACCAAATGGGCGGCCAGCGACAGCATCATCCTGGATGCCAACCCGCATGCCGAGGTAAAGCCGTTCAACCGCCGGGTGGTGATCAAGCACACGCCGGAGCCGTCGGCGCAGTTGCTGGCGCTGGAGCATGGCGATGCCGACGTGGCGCGCGACCTCACTTCGGAATTGCTGCAAAAGGCCAAGACCAACAAGGCGTTCCACATCTCCAAGTCCGGCCAGGGTTCGATCAACTATCTCGGCCTGAACTGCGCCAATCCGCATTTCGCCAAGATCGAGGTGCGCGAGGCGTTCAAATGGGCGCTCGACTACGACAGCATCGTCAACAACATCGTGCCGAACATCTACGAGGTCAGCCAGTCGTTCCTGCCGGTCGGCCTGCCCGGCGCGCTGCCGAACAACCCGTTCAAGCGCGACGTGGCGAAAGCCAAGGAGTTGATGGCCAAGGCCGGCTATGCCGATGGCTTCGAGGTGACCATGGATCACTTCAACTCGGCGCCGTACACCGACATCGCCCAGGCGGTGCAGGCCAACCTGAAGGACATCGGCGTCAAGCTGAACCTGCTGCCGGCGGAGAAGAAGCAGGTCTACACCAAGATGCGCAACCGCACCTTCGACATCGTGATGTCTGGCTGGGCCACCGACTTCTTCGACCCGCATTCCAACGCCCAGGCGTTCTGCGCCAATCCGGACGACAGCGACAACTCCAAGCTGAAGATCCTGGCCTGGCGCTGCCACTTCCACGACCCGGAACTGACCAAGATGGTCGACGACGCGGTCGTGGAGTTGGATTCCAAGAAACGCCTCGATATATACCGCCGCATGCAGGAACTCTCCAACCAACGCTCGCCGTTCATCTTCATGATGCAGCCGATCTCGACGGCGGTGATGGCGAAAGGCGTCTCCGGCTTCGTCATGGGCCCGGTGTTCGACGATACCCGCTATGCCAAGGTCAAGAAGGCCTGATGGCAGCGGCTCGAAGTAGTATTGCGCCCGCCCGCCTCCCGGTTCGGGGGCGGGCGTGATCGCGCGGCTGCGGGCGCTGGGCTCGGTCCTGCTCAGCGTGCCGATTACCCTGTTCGGGCTGGTGCTGGTCACCTTCCTGATCGGCCGGGTGATGCCGATCGACCCGATCATCGCCATCCTCGGCGACCATGCCCGCGAGGACGTGGTGGCCAAGCTGCGGCTGGAACTCGGGCTCGATCGCTCGCTGCCGGTGCAGTTCTTCATGTATCTCAACCGCCTGCTGCACGGCGATCTCGGCACCTCGGTAATGACCTCGCATAGCGTGGTCTATGATATCGGCCAGTTCTTCCCCGCAACCCTGGAACTGGCCACCTTCGCGATGATCCTCGGCGTGCTGATCGGCGTGCCGCTCGGCGTGCTGGCGGCGGTGAAGCAGGGCAGCAAGACCGACCACGGCATCCGGGTGTTCTGCCTCGCCGGCCATTCCATCCCGGTATTCGTGCTCGGCCTGGTCTCGCTTTTGGTGTTCTACGCCAAGCTCGGCTGGGCGCCAGGCACCGGGCGGATCGACGTGGCGTTCGAGGGGCTGGTGCCATCGGTCACCGGCTTCCTCACCGTGGACGCGCTGCTGGCGCATGACTGGGATTCGTTCTGGTCCGCGCTTGGCCACCTGATGCAGCCGGGCGGCGTGCTGGGCTATTTCTCGGTGGCCTACATCGCCCGCATGACCCGCGCCTTCATGCTCGATGCGCTGGTCGAGGAATACGTCATCACCGCGCGGGCCAAGGGCTTGTCGCCGCTCAGGGTGATCTGGCGGCATGCGTTTCCCAACATCCTGGTGCGGCTGATCACCATCCTGGCGCTGTCCTATGCCGGGCTGGTGGAAGGTGCCGTGGTGACCGAGACGGTATTCTCCTGGCCCGGCCTCGGCCAGTACCTCACCATCTCGCTGCTGAACGCCGACATG
>DATJEA010000176.1:0-2539 GCA_035497095.1 Acetobacteraceae bacterium
AGCCAGCACCAGCAGCAGGCGCCGCACCCTCACCCTTCCTTCAACTCGGTTCCGGCCAGCCGCTCGCTCAGTCGCGCCAGCGCGGTATGGTCCTGCCCCGGCCCCAGCATGCCCAGCGCGCCGGCCACCATATCGCGGCACACCGCCGCGAACGGCACCGGCGTCGCGGTGTCCTTGGCCATCTGCAACGCGATCGACAGGTCCTTCACCAGCAGATCGAGGCTGAACCCGGAATCGAACGCGCGTGACAGCACGAACTGGCGGAACTTCTTCTGCGTCGAATTGTTCATCCCGGTCGAGGCGTTCAGCACATCCACCATCAGCCCCGGCTCCAGCCCGAATCGCTGGCCGATCAGCAGCGCCTCGATGCCGATCAGGAAGCCGCCGGCCGAGACCAGATTGTTCAGCGCCTTCATCGCCTGCCCGGCGCCGACCCCGCCGCAGCGGGTGATGGTGCTGCCCATCGACGCCAGCACCGGCCGCACCCGTTCGATCACTTCGGCATCACCGCCGACCATGATCGCCAGTTGCCCGGTCTTGGCCCGCGACACGCCGCCCGAGACCGGCGCATCGATCAGCACCGCCCCCCGCTCCGCCACCTTGGCGGCCAGCGCCTGGGTCACCGCCGGCAGGCCGGAGGTCATGTCGATCACCACCGTGCCCGGCTGCAAGCCCGCCAGCAGGGTGTCGCCGTCGCCCGCCAGCACCTGCTCGACGATGGCGCTGGTCGGCAGCATGGTCACCACCACCCTGGCACCACCGGCCAGTTCGGACAGCGTCCGCGGCGCCGCGCCGCCGACCTGCTGGACGAAATTATCCGCCGTCGCCCGCCGCGCATCGGCCACCGCCACCCGGTAGCCGGCGCCGACCAGGCAGGCCGCCATCGGCCAGCCCATGTTGCCGACGCCGACGAAGCCGATCGCCGGCTTGCTGCTCTCGCTCACTCTGTCCGCGCTCACTGGCCATCCACTTCCTTGAACACCGCCATCGCGTGCTTGAACGCGTCGAGCCCGGCCGGAATGCCGCAATAGATGCAGGTTTGCAGCAGGATTTCCTTGATCTCGTCGCGCGTCACGCCATTGTTCAGCGCCCCGCGCAGATGCAGCTTCAACTCGTTGCCACGGTTCAGCGCGGTCAGCATGGCGATGTTCAGCATCGAGCGGTGCCGCTTGTCCAAGCCCGGCCGGGTCCACACGTCGCCCCAGCAATACTCGGTCACCAGCTTCTGAAAATCGACCATGAACGGGTCGACATTCTGCAGCGACGCATCCACGTACGCCGAGCCGAGCACCGAGCGCCGCATGTCCAGCCCCTTGGCGAACATCTCGCTGGCGAATTCCGGCCGCATCCCGCCCTTCGCCGCCGCCTTCTTTCGCGCCGCCGGCTTCTTCGCGGCGGTCGCCTTCGTGCTTGCCTTGGCCATTGCGATACCTTTCTGTACGGTCAACACCGCCAAGCTAAACGCTGCCAGCGACACCGCAAGCCCGCCCAGTCGCCCCTCCATCGCCAACGAGGAACCGCCGCATGCCACACTACGAAGTCTTCGCGCTGCGCTACGCCCATATGGCCGACCGCACCCAGGGCAGCAACCTGATCTTCCCCGACGACCACGCCGCCCCGATGCCGCTCGACTTCTTCGTCTGGGCGATACGAGGTGAAGACCATACCATCGTGCTCGACACCGGGTTCGACGCCGCCTCCGCGCAGCGCCGCAACCGCAGCTGGATCCGCTCGCCGATCGCCGCACTCCAGTCCATCGGCATCGACGCCGCCGAGGTCCGCGACGTGGTGCTGAGCCACATGCACTGGGACCATGCCGGCCACTGGCAGGACTTCCCCCGCGCCCGCTTCCACCTGCAAGACGCCGAGATGGCCTATTGCACCGGCCGCTGCATGTGCCACGAGGTGATGCGCCGGCCGTTCGAGGTCGAGCACGTCACCGAGGCGGTCCGCGCGGTATTCGCCGAGCGGGTGAAATTCCACGCCGGCACCGCCGAGATCGCCCCCGGCGTCACCCTGCACCTGGTCGGCGGCCATTCCGGCGGCTTGCAGATCATGCGCGTGCCGACCGCCCGCGGCTGGCTGGTGCTGGCCAGCGACGCCACGCATTTCTGGTACAATATCCGCCGTCGCAGCCCGTTCTCGCTGCTGCACAATCTCCAGGCGATGTGCGAAGGCTGGGAGACCTGCGAGGCGCTGGCCGACGGCCCCGACCACATCATCCCCGGCCACGACCCGCTGGTCACCGCCCGCTTCCCGAAGCACGCCGGCGACCCCGACACCATGCGGCTGGACCTGCCGCCGATCGCCCCGTGACGCGCGCCGCAGCAGGCAAGCAGCGCTTTTTTGCAAAAAAGCGCGCAAAAACCTCCATCCGCCCTGCGGCACCCGACGCGCGGAGCGTGCGGAGTCTCCACTCCCAACGGCGCGCGGCGCCCGCGAAAGGTTTATTTTACTCTGTTCGCTTGAGAATCCGGCATCGTGCCATCGACGGTACAATAAAGCAGGTTCACCACAGGGACACAGAGGCACGGAGAAG
>DATJEA010000177.1:0-5383 GCA_035497095.1 Acetobacteraceae bacterium
GCGCGCATCTACACCGATCTGTCCTTCTTCACCTGCGACCCCGACCTCACCCGCGACGCCGCGCGGCTGTTCAACTACATGACCGGCTATGCCCGCCCGGCCCGCATGGACGCCATCGCGTTCAGCCCGCTGACCCTGCGCGCCACGCTGGTGGAGATGATCGACCGCGAAATCCTGTTCGCCCGCGAAGGCAAGCCGGCCAGCATCTGGCTGAAGCTGAACGCGCTGGTCGACGACCAGTTGATCGACAAGCTCTACCAGGCATCGCAGGCCGGGGTGAAGATCGTCGGCGTGATCCGCGGCATCTGCTGCCTGCGCCCCGGCGTGCCCGGCCTGTCGGAAAACATCCGGATCAAATCGATCGTCGGACGGTTCCTCGAGCACAGCCGCATCTGCGTGTTCGGCAACGGCCACACTTTGCCCAGCCGGCATGCGCGGGTCTATATCAGCTCGGCGGACTGGATGGTGCGCAACATGGACTGGCGGGTCGAGACGCTGGTGCCGATCTACAACCCGACGGTGCATACCCAGGTGCTGGACCAGATCATGGTGGTGAACCTCAAGGACACGATGCAGTCCTGGGACCTCGATGCCGGCGGCATCTGGCGCCGCGTGGCCCTGCCGCCGAAGCCGGCCAAACCTTCCGAGGGCAAAGCCGACGCCAAGCCGGCGGACGGGCGCAATGGCGGCCGCAAGCGGGTCTCGGCGCATGAGTATTTCATGACCAACCCATCGCTGTCCGGCCGCGGCTCGGCGCTGCACGGCCCGCCGCACGCCGCCATGGGCCCGCCGCTCGGCGCGCCCCGCCGCCCCGACCGTCTCGTGCAGGATTGACCGTGCCGTTTCACCCCGCCGCCGATGCCACCCGCTGCGCCGTGGTCGATCTCGGGTCCAATTCGGTCCGCCTGGTGGTGTTCGAGGGCGCACACCGCAACCCGGTGGCGATCTTCAACGAGAAGGCGGTGCTGCGCCTCGGCCGCGGCATGCAGACCACCGGCAGGCTGAACGAGGAGGCGGTCGGCCAGGCGCTGACGGTGATGAACCGCTACGCCGCGATCGCCCGCGCGATGGGCGCCGCCCCGTTTGAGGTGCTGGCCACCGCCGCGGTGCGCGAAGCCGAGAACGGCGCCGCCTTCGTCGCCACCCTGCGCGAGCGGCTGCCGGGGGTGAACATCCGCGTGCTGACCGGCGAGGAGGAGGCCCGCCTCTCCGCCGCCGGCATGCTGTGCGGCATCCCGGAGGCCGACGGCATCCTGGCCGATATCGGCGGCGGCTCGCTGGAGGTGGTGCGCCTGCATCGCGGCCTCTGCGGCGCCGCCCGCACGCTGAAGCTCGGCGTGCTGCGACTGGCCGAACGCTCCGGCGGCGAGGTCGCCCGCGCGCGGGCCATCGCCGAGGCCGATTTCGCCGAGGTGCCCTGGCTCGCGGAAGGCGCCGGGCACGACCTCTACGCGGTCGGCGGCGCCTGGCGGGCGCTGGCGCGCATCCATATCGCCCAGACCGGCTACCCGCTGAACATGGTGCACCACTACACCATCAGCCGCGACGAGGCCCGCGACCTGACCAGCGTGATCGCCGGCGCCAGCCGCCGGGTGCTGGAGCGCATGCCCGGCGTGCCGCGTCGCCGGGTGGAGGACCTGCCATTCGCCGCAGTGGCGCTGCGCCGGGTGCTGCGTGCGACCGGCGCGCGCCGCGTGGTGTTCAGCGCCAACGGCCTGCGCGAGGGCTGGTATATGGAGCGCATGCCGGCCGAAACCCGCGCCCGCGACCCGCTGCTGGCCGCCGGCGAGGATTTCGCCCGCCTGCTCGGCCGCGACCCGGCCCTGCCGCCGGCGCTGATCGGCTGGACCGCGCCGCTGTTCCCCAGCGAAACCGCGCTGCTCCGCCGGCTGCGCGAAGCGGCCTGCTGGATGTCCGATATCGGCAGCCACGACCACCCGGAATACCGCGCCGAGCAGGCCTATCTGCGCATCCTGCGCCAGCCCGGCCTGGGGCTCGACCATCTGGCCCGCGCCTTCCTGGCAATGACCCTGGCGCTGCGCTACGAGGCCGAGCCGGACGCCCCGTTCCTGGCCACCGCCCGCGCGCTGCTCAGCCTGGAAGACATCCGCAGCGCCACCATCCTCGGCGTCGCCCTGCGGCTGGCCTACACGCTCTCGGCCGGCACGCCGGATCTGCTGGCCGGCACCAGCCTCAAGCTCGGCCGCACCCTCACCCTGCATCTGGCCCAGGGCGGCGGTGTGTTCGCCGGCGAAAGCGTCACCCGCCGGCTGGACCGGCTGGCCGCGGCGCTGGAGCTGGAGGCGATGACCAGGCTGGCGGCGAAGATTGATGTGTATCCGATAGTAACTGTATAAACCAAAGTATTTCTTGCCAGGTCGCCGGTATCTGGCTTTCAAACCGTCAATTCCGCAGAAAGGTTGCAATATTGCCTGGCGCCGCTTAAGTGCTTGGCAGTAACGTCGCGGGCATCTCCGCGGCGCCGTTTTCACATGCGTTTTTGCCGCAAAGGAAGTCCGCCATGGCACAAGTTCCACCCTGTGCGCCCGCGCGCACCCTCTCCCGCCGGACCCTGCTCGCGGCACCACTCGCCGCCGCCGCCCTGCCGCTGATCGCCCGCCCGGCCCGCGCCGCGCCGATCATCATCAAATTCAGCCACGTGGTCGCCGACGGTACGCCGAAGGGCCAGGGCGCGCTGCTATTCAAGAAGCTTGCAGAGGAACGGCTGGCCGGCAAGGTGAAGGTCGAGGTCTATCCCAACTCCTCGCTGTTCGGCGACGCCAAGGAGATGGAGGCGCTGGCGCTCGGCGACGTGCATCTGATCGCGCCGTCGCTATCCAAGTTCGATCGCTACACCAAGGTGCTGCAGGTGTTCGACCTGCCGTTCATGTTCGCCGACACCGCCGCGGTGGACGCCTTCCAGGGCAGCGCCACCGGCAAGAAACTGCTGCATTCGATGGAGAAGAAGGGCTTCTACGGCCTCGGCTACTGGCATAACGGCATGAAGCAGATTTCCGCCAACAAGCCGCTGCGCCTGCCGACCGACTGCGCCGGGCTGAAATTCCGCATCCAGTCCAGCGACGTGCTGCTGGCGCAGTTCAAGGCGCTCAACGCCAACCCGCAGAAGATGGCCTTCGCCGAAGTCTATCAGGCGCTGCAGGTCGGCACCGTGGACGGGCAGGAGAACACCTGGTCGAACATCTTCTCGCAGAAGTTCTTCGAGGTGCAGAAATACATCACCGAGAGCAACCACGGCGCCATCGACTACATGCTGCTCACCTCCACCGACTTCTGGAACAGCCTGCCGAAGGATATCCGCCCGGTGCTCGACCAGATCGTGATCGAAGCCACCGCCCACACCAACAAGGTCGCCGGCGAACTGAACACGCGCGACCGCGGCCGCATCAAGGACTCCGGCACCACCGAGATCATCCAACTCGACGACACCCAACGCACCGCCTGGAAGAAGGCGATGGAGCCGGTGTGGAAGCAGTTCGAAGGCGACATCGGCAAGGACGTGATCGACGCGGCGCAGAAGGTCTAAGGGAAGAGTCTTCTTTTTGTGAACAAAAGAAGCAAAAAAACTTTTCATCCATTGGAGTGTACGGACTCGCCGCCACTCCGGTGCCACAAGGCGGATGAAAGTTTTTTGCTTCTTTTTTTCAAAAAAGAAGGCTTACTTGCTGTTCTGACCCTCCCCCAGGAGCACCAAGCGTGGCGCGGATGACGGCGAAGCTGGAAGAGGCGCTGCTGGCTGGGTTACTGGCGGCGATGACGATACTCACCTTCGTGCAGGTGGTGCTGCGCTACCTGTTCAACCACGGCTTCGTCTGGGCGCTGGAAGCCAACACCTACATGTTCGGCTGGCTGATCATGGTCGGCGTGTCGTACGGCATCCGCGTGCACAGCCATATCGGGGTGGATTTCGCGGTGAAGGCGCTGCCCCGTGTCTGGCAGCGCGCCGCCGGCCTGCTCGGCGTCCTGCTCTGCCTGCTCTACGCCGGCATCATGTTGGATGGCTCCTACACCTACCTGTACAAGCTCTGGCGCCTCGGCGTGCTGGCCGAGGACATCCCGGTTCAGCGCTGGCTGCTCAGTATCATTCTGCCGCTCGGTTTCGCGTTGCTGGCGCTGCGGCTGATCCAGCAGGCGATCGACATCCTGCGCGGGCGCTCGGCCGGCCTGCTGCTGGCCGACGAGGCCGCCGAAACGCTGCGCGATCTGGCGCCGCGCAGCCCGGAGCATCGCGCGTGACCGCCACTTTCCTGCTGGTCAGCCTGATGGCCTTCATCGTGCTCGGCATGCCGATCGCCATTTCGCTCGGCCTGGCCAGCACGCTGACCATATTGCTGTTCTCGCATGACAGCATGGCCTCGCTGGCGCTGAAATTCTGGTCCACCTCGGAAAATTTCGTGCTGCTGGCCATCCCGTTCTTCATCCTGGCCGGCAATTTCATGACCACCGGCGGCGTGGCGCGCCGGATGATCGATTTCGCGGTGGCCTGCCTCGGACATCTGCGCGGTGGGCTGGCGATCGCCTCGGTGATGGCCTGCATGCTGTTCGCCGCGGTCTCCGGCTCGTCGCCGGCCACCGTGGTCGCGGTCGGCTCGATCGTCATCGCCGGCATGGTGCGCACCGGCTATTCCAAGGAATTCGCCGCCGGGGTGATCTGCAACGCCGGCACGCTCGGCATCCTGATCCCGCCGTCGATCGTCATGGTGGTCTATGCCGCGGCGACCGAGACCTCGGTCGGCCGGCTGTTCATGGCCGGCGTCTTGCCCGGCCTGCTGCTGGGCGTGATGCTGATGATCGCCATCTGGGCCGCCGCCACCTACCTCAAAATCCCGCGCGAGGCCCGCCATTCCTGGGCCGAGCGGCTGCGCACCGGGCGCGATGCGGTGTGGGGCCTGCTGCTGATCGTGATCATCCTCGGCGGCATCTATGGCGGCATCTTCACCCCCACCGAGGCCGCCGCGGTGGCCGCCGTCTATGCCTTCGCGGTGGCGCTGTTCGTCTATCGCGATCTCGGCTTTCGTGACGTGCCGAAGGTGCTGCTGGACAGCGCCCGCGTCACCGTGATGCTGCTGTTCATCATCTGCAATGCGCTGCTGTTCGCCTATGTGCTGACCACATTGCAGATTCCGCAGACCATCGCCCAGATGATCGTCCAGGCCGGCCTGGCGCCCTGGCAATACCTCATCGTCGTCAACATCATCCTGCTGATCGCCGGCAACTTCATGGAGCCGTCGGCGATCATCCTGATCCTGGTGCCGATCCTGTTCCCGATCGCCACCAAGCTCGGCATCGACCCGATCCATTTCGGCGTGATCATGGTGGTCAACCTGGAGATCGGCATGGTAACGCCGCCGGTCGGGCTCAACCT
>DATJEA010000178.1:0-5941 GCA_035497095.1 Acetobacteraceae bacterium
CTCCCGCCGCCGCCCGCACACCTCAGGCCTTGTATTTCACGTCATACAGCCGCGGGAAGCGGAACGGCTTGAAGCCTTCCACATTGGCCCGGGTCGCCTGGATCAACCCGGTATTGCCGAGCTTGATGATGCCGAAGAACGAATACAGCCGCTTCTGGAACGCATCGAAGGTGGCCTTGCGCGCCGCCACCGTCTTGCCGGTGATCAACTGCTGATACAGCCGGTCGATCTCCGGGTCGTTCTTGACGAAATGCGGCTGCTTGCCGGTGAGCGTGGCGGCCAGTGCCACCGGGCCGACATAGGGCTCGATGCCCATCATCAGCGTCCAGCCGTTCCAGCCGGTCGGCTGCAGCCGGATTTTCAGCGCGGTCGGCCAGTCCACCTGGTTGATTACCGCGTTGATGCCGACAGCCTTCAGGTTGGCGGCGATCACTACTGCCGATTTGTTGTGCTCCGGATAGTTGGAGTCGGTCAGGATGGTGTATTTCTCGCCTTTGTAGCCGGCCTCCTTGAGCAGTGCCTTGGCCCGCTTCACGTCATGCTGGTTGTAGAAGCTCTTGCCGATATCGCCGCCGTAATATGGCGTGCCCTTGTACTGCCAGTCCGGGTCAAGCTGGTAGAACCCGGTGGTCGCCAGCGCCATGATCTCTTCCATGTTCAGCGCCACCTGCACCGCCTCGCGGAACTTCGGATTGTCGGTCGGCGCCTCGTTCACGTTCATGATCAGCGTCAGCATCGCCCACGGCATGTTCTTGTAGACCGTGACGTCCTTGTTGTGCTCCAGCCGCTTGCTGGCCGGCACCGCGACGATCTCCACCCCCTGCACCTCGCCGGTCTCCAGCGCCGCCACCTGGGCGCCCAGTTCCGGCATGATGCGGAAGGTCACGGTGTCCAGATAGGCGGTCTTGCGGCCGCCGAACCCGTCCATCCCGGCCATCCTGGTGTCCTGCGAGTATTCGGGGAACTTCACCAGTTTCACATGGCTGTCCGGCACGTACTCGACGTATTTATACGGCCCGGTGCCGACCAGCGAGGTCTTGCCGGCCGCCGCCTCGCCATCCGATGCCGGGATGATCACCGCCGGCGCACGCGGCGAGCAGAATGATTCCAGGAAGGTCGGCGTGTCTTTGTCCATGATCAGCGTCACCTCGTGGTCACCGGTGATCTCGATACTCTTCACCGGCTCCAGCAGATTGCTGGCGGCGCCGACCTTGCGGTAGCGCTCCAACGACGTCTTCACGTCTTTCGCCGTCATTTCCTGCATATTGTGGAATTTCACGCCCTTGCGCAGCGTGAAGCGATAGGTCAGGCCGTCGGCGGAGACCGTCACCCCCTCGGCCAGGATCGGAATTGGCTTCTGGTGCTCGTCGAAGCCGTACAGCGTCTCGTAGATGTTCATGTTGATGTTGCGCGAGGCCTGCGACGAGGTCGACATCGCATCCAGGCTGGGCGGATTGGAGCCCTGCACGAAGATGAACTCGCTCGGCTTGTCGGCGGCGGCGGCACTCTTCGGCGCCGCGACCAGAACCGCCGCCGAGGCGGTGCCGGCCAGCAAAGCGCGCCGCGAAATCATGCTGTATTCGCTCATACCCGGTCTCCCTGTTGCGTTCCTGTTCGCGGGCTGCCCGGTGGTCGCGTGGCCCGGAGCCGCCGCTTTCGACGCGTTTATGTCGTGATATCGTCTAATAGTATACGATGAGCTTTTTCCGTCGGTCAAGCAATCGAAGACGCCATCGCCGCTTGCAGCAATTGTATGATTGTATATTCTGCTCCCGGCCACACGCCACAGCACCAGCCGCGGGGAGGCGGCAGCATTGCGCCCACCGCAACCCGATACCGCCCCGAAACTGCTGGACGTCGCCAATCTGCGCATCAATTTCGGCACCATGTCGGTGGTCGATGGCGTATCGCTGAGCCTGTCGGCCGGCGAGGTGCTCGGCCTGGTCGGCGAGTCCGGCAGCGGCAAGAGCATGACCGCGCTGGCGCTGATGCGCCTGCTGCCCCCCGGCGGCACGCTCGCGGCAGATCGGCTGACCCTGCTCGGCGAGGACCTGCTGGCCGCACCCGCGCGTCGGCTGGAGGCGCTGCGCGGCCACCAGATAGGCATGATCTTCCAGGAACCGATGACCGCCCTCAACCCGGTGCTGAGCATCGGCAGCCAGATCGGCGAGACCGCCCGCCGCCACCTCAAGATCAACCGCCAGGAGGCGCGCGACCGCGGCATCGAGGCGCTGAAGCGCGTCGGCATCCCCGCACCGGAGAGCCGCATCGACGACTTCCCGCACCAACTCTCCGGCGGCATGCGCCAGCGGGTGATGATCGCCATGGCGCTGGTCTGCGAACCCAGGCTGCTGATCGCCGACGAACCGACCACCGCACTCGACGTCACCATCCAGGCCCAGATCCTCGAACTCCTGCAGGACCTGCAGGCCGAGTACCACATGGGCATCATCCTGATCTCGCACGACCTCGGCGTGATCTCCTCGTTCGCCGACCGGGTGGCGATCATGTATTGCGGCCAAGTGGTCGAAGAGGCGCTGGCCGACCGCATCTTCCACCAGCCGATGCACCCCTATACCGAGGGCCTGCTCGCCAGCATCCCCGCCACCGACCATGACGTCGAGCGTCTCACCGCCATCGAAGGCACCGTGCCGCCGCCCTGGGCGCTGCCGCCAGGCTGCCGCTTCGCCCCCCGCTGCGGCTACGCCCGGGAAATCTGCACCACCGCCCAGCCGCCGATGACCCAACTCCGCCCCGGCAGCCGCGCCGCCTGCTGGCGCAACACCGGCTACGCCCCGCCCGGCTACGCCCCACCATGACGCCGCCGCTGCTCCGCGTGCGCGACCTGCACCGCGAATTCGCCACCGCCCGCCGGGCTTTTCGCGCCCGCCGCAGCGCCGTCCGCGCCGTCGACGGCGTCTCGTTCGACATCCAGCCCGGCGAAACCCTCGGCCTGGTCGGCGAAAGCGGCTGCGGCAAATCCACCACCGGCCGCCTGGTGCTGCGCATCCTCGAGCCCACCTCCGGCAGCGTTGAATTCGGCGGCCAGGACCTGCTGGCCCTCACCCCCCGTGCGCTCCGTGCCATCCGCCGCGACATGCAGATCGTCTTCCAGGACCCGCAAAGTGCGCTCAACCCGCGCATGACGGTCGGCGAGCAGATCGTCGAACCGCTGCTCATCCACGGCATCGGCGACGCAATCAGCCGCGAGCAACGGCTGCGCGACCTGCTCGCCCTGGTCGGCCTCGCCGAGCACCACGCCAGCCGCTTCCCGCACGAATTTTCCGGCGGCCAGAAGCAGCGCGTCTGCATCGCCCGCGCGCTGGCGCTCAACCCCCGCTTCATCGTCTGCGACGAGGCCGCCTCGGCGCTCGATGTCTCGATCCAGGCGCAGATCCTCAACCTGCTGCAAGACCTCAAGCGCCAACTCGGCCTCACCTACCTGTTCATCAGCCACGACCTCGGGGTGATCCGTCACATCTCCGACCGGGTTGCGGTGATGTATCTCGGCCAGATCGTCGAAATCGGCCCGAAAGCGGCGATCTTCGACGCCCCGCTGCACCCCTACACCATGGCGCTGCTGGCCTCGGTCCCGTCCAGCCGCACCGGCAAGCAGCATTTCGCCACCATCCGCGGCGACGTGCCGAATCCGGCCGACCCGCCGCCCGGCTGCCGCTTTCACACCCGCTGCCCACACGCGCAAGCCATCTGCCGCACGACCCAGCCGCCGCTGCGCCGCCTCGGCCCGGCGCATGACGCCGCCTGCCATTTCGCCGAGGCGATCCGCGCACACATCCCCACGGAGCACCCCCGCAATGCCCAATGACCCGACCCGCCCGGCGCTGCCGATCATGCGCATCACCGAAATCCGCGTCGCCCAGTTGCGCGGCGAGAGCCCGCCCGGCGGCTGGTCCAGCGAAATCCGCGCCGAGGACTCGATCCACGCGCTGATCGCCGTTTGCACCGATGCCGGCATCACCGGCTACGGCAGCGTGTTCACCGCCGGCCCCCTGGTCGCCGCCGCCATCCCGGTGCTGCTGCCGCTGCTGCTCGGCGAAAACGCGCTGGAACCCGAACGGGTCAGCGAAAAACTGCACCAGAACACCTTCTGGATGGGCCGCGGCGGCACCCTCACCCACGCCATCAGCGGCATCGACATCGCGCTGTGGGACATCCTCGGCAAGGCCACCGGCCTGGCCACCGGCCGCCTGCTCGGTGGCCGCTACCGCGACCGCGTGAAGCCCTATTGCTCGCTGCTGATGGACCAGCCCGCCCGCATGGCCGACGAGATCGCCCGCTACCGCGCCCAGGGCTTCCGCGCCTTCAAGATCGGCTGGGGCCCGTTCGGCCGCCGCGACGACCCAAGCCTCGACCAAGCCATCGTCGCCGCCGCCCGCGACGCCGCCGGCCCCGGCGCCAAGCTGTTCGTCGACCCCGGCGCCAGCGACGCCTACTGGCCGAACGGCCTGAAATGGGCGCTGCGTACCGCCGACATGCTGGCCGCCCTCGATGTCGACTGGTTCGAGGAACCGCTGAAACCCGACGCCATCGAGGACTTCATCACGCTGCGCCACGCCAGCCGCGTGCCGATCGCCGGCGGCGAGGTGCTGACCCGCCGCCAGTCCTTCCTGCCCTGGCTGGTGCGCGGCGCGTTCGACATCGTGCAGCCCGATGTGACCAAAGTCGGCGGCATCAGCGAGCAGCGCCGCATCGCCGGACTGGCCTACGATTTCGGCATAAAATACGTCGGCCACGGCTGGAACACCGCGCTCGGCCTGGCCGCCGACCTGCAACTGGCCGCCGCCCACCCCGATTGCGACCTGGTCGAATACATCGGCGGCAGCGCCTATGTGGACAACATCATGCGCACACCCTTCCAACTGGACGAAGACGGCATGCTGCCGATCCCGGACACCCCCGGCCTCGGCGTCCAGCTCGACCCCGACAAGCTGGCCCGCTACTCGCCAGACGCCAAAACATTCTTCGCATCTTGATCCCGCCGCCCCAGCCTGCCAGAACCGGCCCTTTCCCGTGCGAGATCCAGCATGACCAAACCGCTCACCGACGCCCAGCGCGCCTACGAAGCCAAACGCGCCGCCAAGGCCGGCGTCAGCCTGGAAAAATGGCTGGCCACCAAGGAACACGACCGCAAGCGCGACGAAGCCGCCCGCGCCAAGGCCGCCCAGGCCGCCGCGCCGCCGAAAAAACCCGGCTTCTTCGGGCGCCTGCTGCAAAAGGCCGAAAAGCCGCTCTGATCCAACCGCGTCAGGTCGTCGGCTTGGCCGCTGCAACCGGCGGCGGCAACGTGAAGCTGGCCGGCAGCACGGCCGGCGTCTGCGCCACGCCCGTCTGGGTCGCCGGCAGGGTGATATTCACCGGGCTGTCGTATTTATTATCCGAGCCGGAGGCACTGTCGACGATCCAGCCGACGCCGCCACCGAGGATGATGTTGCCGAAGGTCGCTCCGGCGACGCCCGATTTGTTGAAATAGGTCGCCTGCTGATAGCCGTCCTTCACGCACACCACCGAGATATCGTGCTTGGTCTTCTCGATCAGCACGCTGCCCGGCGTATTGGCGACCTCGCCGATGCGGATGCCCTGGCGATACAGCCCACAATCCGCACCGGCCGGATTGGTGTTGACGACAATCTGCTGGCTGGTGCCATTGATGATGGTCGAGCAGCCCGACAGCGCCACGCCGAACATGGCAACAACCATGCTCCGGCCGATCAGATAACCCAGGTTCAATGTCTGATGTCCTTGCAAAGACCTACCCACCGGCGCGCCCTTGCGCCGATCGCGAGGTTGCCTATGCGTAGTTAACAACCGCGTAATATGATGCGATAAGAAACACAATACGGAAACACCCCGTATCGAGAGATTTTTGCCGCCGCCGGCGTCCGGCCTCAGCCCGAATGCAGTGTGCGAAACGCCGCGATCT
>DATJEA010000179.1:0-3260 GCA_035497095.1 Acetobacteraceae bacterium
GCCGGCCACAGCCCACCGATGCGGCCGCAATCGATCTGGATATAGCCGACCTTGGCGAAGTCGATCAGGTGCTCGGCCATGTAGCGGTTATGCGAGGCTTCGCCGCCGGCGGTCTTGACGGTTTTCAGTTGCGCGCCGAGCGCGGCGTAGGCGTGGTAGGCGGCGCCGTGGAACGGTTCCTCGATGAACAGCGCGCGGGCCTGCTCCAGCGCCGGGGCGCGCAGGGCGGCGGCTGATACGTCGTCCCAGAAGATTTGGCCGGCATCGACCAGCAGCAACCCGTCCGGCCCCAGCCCTTCGCGCGCCGCGGCGACCTGGTCGCGGTCGCCTTGCAGCGAGCCGCCGAACGGCGCCCAGCCGAATTTCGCCGCGATGAAGCCGTGGGCGCGGATGTCGCGCGCCCGCTCCAGGGTCTCCTGCGCGGTGCGGCCGAACAGCACCGAGGCGTACGGGGTTTTGTTGTAGGCCCTGCCATAGCCGAGCAGCCGCCAGCACGGCTCGCCGCGCGCCTGGCCCAGCAGGTCCCACAGCGCCATCTCGATGCCAGACCAGGTATGCGGCGCTTGCAGCAGGTCCATGCTGTTATAGGCGACAGCGGCGGAGATGCGCTCGATATCCGCCGGGCTGTCCAGCGTCTGGCCGATCACCGAGGCGGAGACCGGCCGGCAGGCGCCATGCGACATCGGGCAGACGAAGGCGGCGATCGAGGGCAGGGGGGCCGCCTCGCATTCGCCCCAGCCGATATGCGGCCCGGCGACCACGCGCACCAGCAGCGCGTCCTGGCTGCCATCGGCGGCCTCGGTAACCTCCGGCATCGCCAGGTAGAACAGGTCGACGCGGTCGATCCTCATTCGGGAGCCTGCGCCGCCGTGCGGGCGAAGAGTTCCGTTCGTGGCGTGAAGCTGGCGTCGGGGTCGAGCGGGAACATCGGCCGGGCGCAAAGCCGGTGGCCGAGCGTCGGCAGGTTGGCCGAGGTGGCGCCAGGGGCGTCGACGTTGAAGTTCTTGGTCACCCACTGGTCGTACATGTGGAATTCGGTGTGCGGCGACTTGACCACGATCAGGTCGAAATCGGTCGGGTTCAGGCCGTTGCTGTAATACATCGCGCGATCGAACAGGCTGACCGTGTGGCTCATCACCACCACGGTGAAGCGGCCGAAGCGCAGCACCGCGGTCGGCCCGGCATCGAGCGGCTGGCCCATGGTCTCCAGCCTGGCACGGCCGCGCGACAGGCTCTCCACGGTGGCGGTGACGCGCATCGGGGTGAAGCGGGCCGGGTCGTGGACGCCGCCGAGGCTGACCTCGATCCTGGCGCCGACGCCGGCGGCATGGGCGGCGGCAGCGGCCGGCGGGTCGACGATCTGCGCCAGCACGTGGCCGGGGTAATGCGCCTCCCACAGCGCCTTGATCAGCACGTTGGAATCGCCGCTGGCGCCGGACGAGGTGGCGTCGGCGGCGTCGGTAAACAGGATCGGGCCTTGCATGGTCGGCGCCATGGCGACGGCTTTTTCCACCGAGACCCATTTGCCGACCAGCCGGTGGCGGCTGGCCCACATCGCCTCCGCCAAAGCGGTGGCGGCCGCACCGGCGGCGGCGGCGTCGCTCTCGGCGACCACCAGCGCCTGGGTGCAAAGCTCCGGCGCGTCGGTGAACGGGTTGCCGATCATCACCCCGGCGGCGAGCGCCTGGCCGCTGCGCTCCAACGCCTGCGCGTCGGCGATCACGTCGCCGTAGCAGCCGGTCTTGGTGATGCATTCGTCGCCACGTGCCAGCAGCGGCACGCGGACGCGCGCGATCACCGGCTTCAGGCCGCGCCTGACGATGTCCAGCAGCAGCAGCGCGGCGCGGCGGCCGGTGTCGGCGAAATCGACATGCGGGTAGGTGTGGTAGAGCGTCAGCCCGTCGATCTGGCGCAGCATGCGGGTGGTCAGGATGCCGTGCAGGTCGAGCGAGACCACCAGCTTGACGTCCGGCCCGAACATCGTGCGAACCCGCTCCAGCAGATAGCCTTCCGGGTCCGGCTCGCCTTCGGCGCCCATCGCGCCGTGCAGCGAGATGTAGAGCGCGTCCACCTTGGGCGCATCAGGGGGGCCGGCATGCGGCGCCACCGCCGCCAGCCATTCGCTCGACAGACGCTGCCAGCCGGCGGCGGACAGGATGCCGGCGCTGCCGGCGCGCGCCGAGATGGTCGGCACGATCTCCACGTCCGCATTGCGGTCGAATACGGCCAGTGCGCCAGCCAGCGCGGTGTTGCGGCCGGTGTCGCGGGCGAAGGCGGGTTCGCGCTCGATGGTGAAATCGGCGTACTCGCTGGGCAGCGGGTTGAAGGAGGAAATCTCCTGCATGCACTCGGCGATCAGGATTTTCATGGCGGGGCTCCGGTTCAGGCAGCGGGTTCGGCGTAGTCGGTCATCACCACGCCGATCACGTCGCCGCGCGCCACCCGGCCAGGGCCGGCGCACATCCACAGCACGCCATCGACGCCATAGCGGATCTCGATCGGATCGCGGTCCACATCCTCGACGAAATGCAGCCAGCCGGCCGGGTCGCCGGCGCGCACTGCCTCGCCGGCGGTGTTGGTCGGCTCGAAATGCCCGGCGGCCGGGGCGAAGGAGTAGCCGGCGGTGTCGCGCACCATCATGTGCCGTGTTGCCGGCGTGCCGTCGCGCTGGATGGTCTCTGGCGCGCCCTCGATGATCTGCATATGCTTGAGGATATTGTCGATGCCGCGCCGGCCGATCCGCACGCCCTCGATCGCCACCCGGCCCCAGCCGCCCAACTCGGTGCCCAGCGACACGATCCCCCGCCGTTCGACGCAGGAGGTGAAGGTGGCACCCTCGTCAACGCCCCAGAACACCACGTTGAACGGCGCGCCGAACGCGCTGGCTGCCGCCATGGTGCGGGCGCGCGCTTCCGGCGTCGGCAGATAATGCATGTTGGTGGAAAAGGCGGAGTCGCAGGAATGTCCGGCGGTGTGCAGGTCGAGCGACAGATCAGCATGCGGCAGCACGCAGGAGTCGAGAAAATGCGCCAGCATCTCAGAAAAGGTGCCGCGCGGGTTGCCGGGGAAACAGCGGTTCATGTCGCGGTCATCGATCGGGCTGAGGCGGGTGTTGGCCAGCACCGCCGGCACGTTGAACGCCGGGATCATGATCACCCGGCCCTGCACCCGTGCCGGATCGAGCGAGCGGGCGAGGTGGGAGATGGCGATCGGGCCTTCGTATTCGTCGCCGTGCACGCCGCCGGTCAGCAGCACCGTCG
>DATJEA010000180.1:0-10471 GCA_035497095.1 Acetobacteraceae bacterium
CTCGACAACCGCGCGCCGCCGCGGCCATATAGGGCATGTCGATCAGATACAGCAGCTCCGCATCGTCGCTCAGCGTCAGGAAGCCATGTGCGAAACCAGCCGGGATCAGCACCGCCAGCAGCCCGGCGGCATCCAGTTCGATGCCGAACCAGCCTCGGTAAGTCTTTGACTCAGACCGTAAATCAACCGCCACATCGAACACCGTGCCGCGCTGCGCCCGCACCAGCTTGGTCTCGCCATAGGGCGCCGCCTGCCAGTGCATGCCGCGCAGCGTGTGCCGCGCCGGATTACGCGACAGGCTCATCTGCGTCGGTGCGAAGTCCAGCCCGGCGGCGCGGAATTCCTGCCCGCACCACAACCGGGCGAAATCGCCGCGCGCATCGCCGACAGGAGTGGCGCGCACCAGCATCAGACCGGCCAACGGGGTCGCTTCGATGATCATGCGATCCGGCGCAGGCGCGGCACCGCCACCAGCAGCTTGCTGCCAGAATCGGTCAACGGCTTGAGTTCGCTAGCGATTTCCGTGGCGAGGTTCCACGGCAGGATCACCACCTCCTCCGGCCGCGCCGCGAGCAGCGCTTCGGGCGAGACGATCGGAATGCGGCTGCCGGGTAGCAGGCGGCCCTGTTTGGCCGGGTTGCGGTCGGCCACCATCAGGATGTCGCGCTGCGTCACCCCGGCGGCGTTCAGGAAGGTGTTGCCCTTGGCCGCGGCGCCATAGGCGGCAACGCGCTTGCCATTGATATATCGGAGGAATCCGTCCAACACCGCGCGCACACGGGGGGCGAAGCCGGCATAGAACGCCGCCGTCGCCACGCCCGCCTCGGCCTCGGCTTCGGTGACGGCGGCGAGGTCGGAGTGTGCCCAGCTGCCCGGCGCCCCGGCCAGCACCCGAAGGCTGCCGCCGTGGGTCGGCAGCCGCGCCACGTCGCGCAGCAAAAGCCCATGCGCCTCAAGCACTTGCCGCATCGCATGCAGCGACCAGTAGGCGTAATGCTCGTGGTAGATGGTGTCGAACTGCACCTGTTCGACCAGCGCCAGCAGATGCGGCGCCTCGATCGAGACCCGCCCGCGCGGCCCGGCGAGGATTGCGAGTCCGGCCACGAAGTCATTGATATCAGGCACATGCGCCAGCACGTTGTTGGCGATCACCAGGCCGGCATGGCCGCGCTCGGCGACGATGGCGCGGGCTTCGGCGGCACCGAAAAACGCCACCCGCGTCGGCACCCCGGCCCGTTCCGCCGCCGCCGCCACATTGGCCGCCGGTTCCACGCCGAGGCAGGGGATGCCGGCGGCGACGAAGTTGCGCAGCAGGTAGCCGTCATTGGACGCGATCTCGACCACGAAGCTGGCCGCGCCAAGGCCGAACCGCGCCGTCGCCTCGCTGGCAAAGCGCCGCGCATGGTCCATCCAACCGGTTGAAAACGAGGAGAAATATGCGTAATCGGAGAAGATCGCATGGGCGTCGACGATGTGGTCGAGCTGGACCAGATGGCAGGATTCGCAGACCATCGCATTCAGCGGAAACACCGGATCGGGGGTGTCGGCCTGGGCCGGATCGACATAGGAGTTGGCCAATGGTGTCGCGCCAAGGTCGCAGAACGGGATCGACAGCGATCCGGTGCAGAAACGGCAGGTGGTGATCTGGCGGGACTGGGTCATGCCAGGGCCTGTTCCAGCTGGTTTTCGCTGAACGCCGCCATGTCCTCGCCGCGCCGCCAGGCGGTATACCAGGCGGCGGTGGCGCTGATGTGGTCCATAACAGGTTGCCAGGAAAGGGTTTTTCGCGCGAGGCTGGAATCCAGTGCCAGGGTCGGGGCTTCCTGGTGCGGGCTTGGCGTGTGGCGCCAGGGCAGGGTTTTGCCGAACGCGGCGATCAGTGCGCGGACGCTGGTGCCGTCGCCGTCTTGCGGACCGAAATTGAGTGAATCCAAGCGGTTGCCGGTGGCCAGGTGCTCGGCGTAGAGCAGGTAGCCGACCAGCACATCGAGCACATGCTGCCAGGGGCGCGTCGCATCCGGGTTGCGGATGGCCAGTTCCGCGCCATCCAGCGCGCGGACGATGTCGGGCAGCAGGCGGGAGGGGGAGAAATCGCCGCCGCCGATCACGTTGCCGGCGCGGGCGGCGCCGAGGGGCGGCAGTTCGTGGCCGAAACTTGAGCGATAACAGGCGATTGCCAGTTCGGCGGCGGCCTTGGAGGCGCTGTACGGGTCGGCGCCGCCGAGCGGGTCGTCCTCGCGGAAGCGGCGGCCGGTGCCGTCGTTGCGGTAGACCTTGTCGGTGGTGACCAGCACCGCGGCGGCGATTTTTTGGCCCCTTAATGCCTGCAAAACCGCGATCGAACCGCCCAGATTCGTGCTGAAAGTGGTCTCTGGGGCGGTAAAACCGACTGGCACCAGCGCCTGGGCGGCGAGGTGAAAGACGATTTCGGGGCGCTCGGCGCGCACCAGATCGGCCAGTTTCGGGTCGCGGATGTCGAGATGGTGATGCGATATAACCATTCGATGTCGAAGGATTTTGAACAGGCCGGGACCGTCCGCCGGCGGCAATGCGATGCCGCTGACTGTGGCGCCCAGCCGGGTCAGCAGCAGCGCCAGCCAGGCGCCCTTGAAGCCGGTATGGCCGGTGATCAGCACGCGCCGACCGCGCCAGAAGGAGGCGGACGGCTTCAAGGAAGCAGTTCTTTTTTTGCAAAAAAAGAACCAAAAAAACTCATTCGCCTTGCAACAGTGGAGTCGCGGAGGTCGCGTACACACCAATGATTGAAAAGTTTTTTTGCTTCTTTTTGTTCACAAAAAGAAGACTTGCTTACTTCCTCCACGGCGCGTCTCCGGAAGCCCACAGCCGCTCCAGCGTCTGCCGATCGCGCAGCGTGTCCATCGGCTGCCAGAAGCCGGCATGGTCGAAGGCGCGCAACTGGTCGTCGGCGGCAAGTGATTCCAATGGGTTGCCTTCGAATACCGTGCTGTCGTCGGCGATGCGGGTGAGCACGGCGGGGCTCAGTACGAAGAAGCCGCCGTTGATGGTGCCGGTGCCTTGCGGTTTTTCCGAGAAGGCGCGCACCGAGGCGCCGTCGCGTTCCAGCGAGCCGAAGCGGGCCGGGGGGCGGACGGCGGTGACGGTGGCGAGCCTGCCGTGGGCGTGGTGGAAGGCGACCAGCGCGGTGAGGTCGAGGTTGGCCAGGCCGTCGCCGTAGGTCATGCAGAAGGCGGGGTCGCCGGCGACGTAGCGGGCGATGCGGCGCAGGCGCCCGCCGGTCTGGGTGGCGTCGCCGGTGTCGATCAGGGTGACGCGCCAGGGTTCGGCGGCGGTGCGGTGGAATTCGGTGCTGCCGGCGGCGAGGTCGACGGTGAGGTCGGACTGGTGCAGCCGGTAGTTGACGAAATACTCCTTGATCATGAAGCCCTTGTAGCCGAGGCAGATGATGAACTCGGTGATGCCGTGGGCGGCGTAGAGTTTCATGATGTGCCAGAGGATCGGGCGGCCGCCGATTTCCACCATCGGTTTCGGGCGCAGCACGGTTTCTTCGGCCAGCCTGGTGCCGAGGCCGCCGGCCAGGATGACGGCTTTCATGCGGCGTCCATGGCGCGGCGGACGGTGGATTGGAAGTCGTCGACGAACCAATCAGCGCGGCCGAGCGGGTTGCGGCGGATCTGGGCGCGCATTCCGTGGCGCCAGAGGTGGCGGGTGTCGGTGTCGGCGGCGAGTTCCACGGCGCGGGCCAGGTAGGCTTGGTGGCTGAAGGTGGACAGGCCGGGCAGGCCGGCGTTGATCAGGTTGGAGTGGCTGAGCCGTTCGTAGAACGCTTCGCCGACCAGGGTGACGGTGGGCACGCCCATCCACAGTGCCTCGCAGGTGGTGGTGCCGCCGGTTTGCGGGAAGGTGTCGAGCGCCACGTCGATGCGGTTGTAGTGCGGCAGGTGAGTGCCGCGGACGGCTTCGAACTCGACGCGCTCGGGGGGGACGCCGTTGGCGGCGAAGATGGCGCGGATGTTGGCTCGGAACGCCTCGGTGGCACCTTCCGGGCGGACGAACAGGAAGTGGGCGCCGTCGACGGCTTCGGTGATGCGGGCCCACAGGGCGAGGCTTTCCGGGGTGTATTTGTACGGGTTGTTCATGGTGCCGAAGGTGACGTGGCCGGCGCGGGCGCTGGGCAGGCCTGGCTCGATGGCGACGCGGTCGTTGAAGCCGAGGCCGCCGAGCACCACCCAGGAGCGGGCGAGCTGGAACGGGCGCTCGATCAGCAGGGCGGGGTCTTCCGGGCGGATATGGGGGTCGACCAGGATGTGGTCGATCGATTGCGGGCCGGCGGAGTGCGGGTAGCCGAGCCAGCTTGCCTGGAGTCTGGCCGGGCGCCAGGCCATCACGCGCAGCTTGTTCATGTAGGTGGTGCCGCCGAGTTCGAACAGCATGTCGAGGCGGTCATCGGCGATCAGTTGTGCCGCGTCGCGGTCGGCGATGGCGGGGGCGTGGCGGAAGCCGTCGACGCGGGCGGCGATGTGGCGCTGCACGGCGTCGACCGGCGCGGTGCTCCAGGAGTAGCAGTAGAGTTCGAAGCGGTCGCGGTCGTAGCCGTCGATCAGCGGCAGGGCGAAATAGCTGACCGGGTGGTGGCGCAGGTCGGACGACATCAGGCCGAGGCGGAGCTTGGCCGGGCCACTGCGGACGGCTGGTTTGGCAAGCGGGGTGCGGGCGGCGGCGGCGTCGACGGTGCGGCCCCAGGCGCGGTGGTAGTCGACCAGCAGGCGGCGCTGGGCGGGTGTGCGGACCTGGGCCATGTGGTAGTGCAGTGCGGCGATATGGCCCTGGGCGGTCCAGCGCGCGCCGAGCTGCTCGAAGCTGCCGAGGCGGGCGGCGGTGGCGAAGTCGCAGGCGCGGTGCAGGATGTTGCGCAGCACCTGGGAGTCTTTGGCGAGGTCGCCGCCGAGGGCGACGCGGCGGCGGGCGAGGCGGTAGGCGGCGTCGATGTTGCTGCCCTCGTCGGCGCCGCGGGTGCGGTCGAGGCTGTCGGCGAGTTCCATGATGAGGTCGGGGTTGTCGGGTTCCAGCGCCAGGGCGGCTTGCAGATGGGCGTTGGCGCGGCTTCGGTCGGTCGGCATCACGCAGCGGGCCAGTTCGGCGAGCGGCCAGGCGGCTTCCGGCAGGCGGGCGACAAGGGATTCGGCGTAGGCGAGGGCGGCCTGCGGCTGGCCGCTGCGGCGCAGTGCGGCGAGGCGGGCCTGGGCCAGGCTGGCGTCGGCCGGGTTGGCCTGTTGCGCCTGATCGAGCAGGGCCAGCGCCTCGGGCACCCTCGCCGCGAGTTCGAGCATCACCGCGGGCTCGGTCCAGTGCCGGGGGGCGGTGGGGTCGAGGGCGCGGGCCTGGGCGTAGTGGTGCAGCGCGCGGGCGATGGCGTCGGGATCGGTGGCGGCGAGGTGGCGCTGGGCGGCGCCCATCATGCGGTGGTATTCGGCGTTTTTCGGCGCCCGGCGCAGCAGGCGGGCGATGGTTTCGGCGGCCCGGGCGCCGTCGTGCTGGCCGAGATGGATGTTGGCGCGGTTGACCAGCGGGGCGTCGTTGTTCGGTTGCAGCCGGGCCGAGGTGTCGAACGCGGCCAGCGCCTCGGCGATGCGGCCGGTGTTTTTCAGCGCGAGGCCGAGCAGGTTGTGCAGATTGGCGTCTTTCGGCTGGCGGGCCAGCGCGGTGCGCAGGCGGGCTTCGGCCTCGGCGTGGCGGCGCAGGCGCAGCAGCAGGATGGCGAGCTCGGCATGGGTGGCGCGGGGCAAGGGCTCGCGCGTGGCGTGGTGGCGGTCGATCGCGGCGGCGAGGTGTGCTGCCTGCACGGCGGGGCGGTGGGCGGCGCGGGCGGCTTCGGCCAGCAGCGCGGCGACGCTCGGGGGCGCGCCGGGAGCGGCGGGTGCGGTGGTGGCGTCCGGGTCGGGCATGCGGTTCATGGGGCGTGGGCGGGGCCGGGTGCTGAGGGCGCCAGAGTGGCCACGGCCGGGGCGATCGGGCAACAGCGACATGATATCGCACGGCGGCGGCGGCGGGAAGTATCGGAAGATCGTCGCAGCAATGAGTTTCCCGCAGCCGAGGATTACCTGGAAAGTTTCCGCGATGGACTCACAATGGTACGGGAATAGATGGACCGGAAAGCCGGCAGTGAAAATATTTTTTTCCGAGATTTTATTGAAATATCGCCGGAAATGGTGGTGTTGAGGATTTAAATCATATTTTTGTCCGCTGCGCGGCCCGCGTGCTGGTTTTGATCGATGCACCGCGCCGGTCGGCCGACGGTAAAATGGCGCGATGAGCTCGTTAACATTTTGCTGACTTCGTCTTCCGTCGGTTAACGGATCGTGTAACAGTCGAGTCGGTCCCTTGGCGGTTCGTTGCGAATGAGCCGAGCAAAAGGGCGCGTGTTGCTGTGTTGCGATCACCAAGGATCACGCCCATGACCGCTCCGATCACCGGCACCACCGGCAATGACACGCTGCCCGGCACGACCGGCGCCGATACCATCAGCGGGCTGGCGGGCAATGATTATATCACCGGGCTGGCCGGCGCCGACTGTCTGGATGGCGGCGACGACAACGACTCGCTGTATGGCCAGGACGGCGCCGATACGTTGACCGGCGATGACGGCAACGACTATCTGGACGACCCGACCGGGGCCAATTCGCTGGATGGCGGGGCGGGCAACGACACCATCGACGAGGTCTCCGGCGGCGATACCGGCAGCCTGCTCGCGGGCGGCGACGGGCAGGACGTGTTCCGGCTCGGCTATTGGGCCGGGCAGAACGCCAACAACAATCCGGTGGCGCTGAAGCCGGACAGCATCAGCGATTTCCAGGCCGGCGCCGGCGGCGACGTGATCGATCTCGGCTCCTATCTGACCGGCTATCTGAGCGGCTGGGACAATACGACCAACCCGTTCGCCACCGGCTTCCTGCGCATGCAGCAGGTCGGCGCCGACACCGTGCTGCAACTCAGCCATGACGGCAGCGGGACCAGTTGGGTGGATGTGCTGGTGTTGCAGAACCTCTCCGCCAGCACGCTCACGCATGACAATATCGCGCAGGCCTGGAACCCGCTGGGGCCGGGCGGCGTGGTGACCAATGGCGACGATTTCGGCAACAATATCAGTGCCGGGCCGGATGACGACACGGTGGATGGCGGCAACGGGCCGGATACGCTGTACGGCAATAACGGCGCCGACCTGCTGCTCGGCAACGAAGGCAACGACAATCTGCAAGGCGGCTACGGCGACGACAGCCTGGATGGCGGCGAGGGCAACGATTCGCTGTACGGCGGCTACGGCCGCGACACGCTGGCCGGCGGCAACGCCAATGATTATTTCGACGACGTCAACGGCGCCAACGCGATGAGCGGTGGCGCCGGCAACGACACCTTCGATGACGTGTCGGGCGGCGATACCGGCAGCACGCTGTCGGGCGGCAGCGGGCAGGACGTGTTCCAGCTCGGCTATACCGCCGGGCAGAACGCCAACAACAACGCGGCGGCGCTGCATGCCGATGTGATCACCGATTTCCAGGCCGGCGCCGGCGGCGACGTGCTCGACCTGGGCTATTACCTGACCGCCTATCTGAGCGGCTGGGACAATACCACCAATCCGTTCGGCACCGGCTTCCTGCGCATGCAGCAGGTGGGCGGCGACACGGTGCTGCAACTGAGCCATGACGGCAGCGGCACCGCCTGGGTGGACGTGCTGACGCTGCAAGGGGTCGCGGCGGCGAACCTGGTGGCGGCCAATCTGGTGCAGGGCTTCGACCCGCAGGGCGGCAGCAGCGGGCAGAGCATGAGCGGCGGGGGTGGAGGCGACAATTTCTCCGGCGCCGGGGCCCCTGATACGCTTGCCGGCAATGGCGGCAACGACACGCTGTACGGCAATGGCGGGGCCGATCTGCTGGATGGCGGCGACGGCAGCGACTATCTTACCGGCGACGACGGCGATGACAGCCTGACCGGCGGCGAGGGCAACGACACGCTGTATGGCGGTGCCGGCGACGACACGCTGGCCGGCGGCTACGCCAATGACTATCTCGACGATACCCAGGGCGCCAATTCGATCGCCGGGGGCGCCGGCAACGACACCATCGACGAGGTCTCCGGCGGCGATACCGGCAGCACGATCGCGGGCGGCACCGGGCAGGACCGCTTCCAGCTCGGCTATTATGCCGGGCTGAGGGCCAACAACAATCCGGCGGCGCTGCATGCCGATGTGATCACCGATTTCCAGGCCGGCGCCGGCGGCGACGTGCTCGACCTGGGCTATTACCTGACCGCCTATCTGAGCGGCTGGGACAATACCACCAATCCATTCGCCACCGGGTTCCTGCGCATGCAGCAGGTGGGCGGCGACACGGTGCTGCAACTGAGCCATGACGGCAGCGGCACGAGCTGGGTGGATGTGCTGACGTTGCAGGGGGTGACGGCGGGCGCGGTGCTGGCGGCGAATATCGCGCAGGGGTGGAACCCGCAAGGGGTGGCGGGGGTGGCGCTGACCGGCGATGGCGGGGCGAACACGCTGACCGGCGGGGTGAACAACGACACGCTGTCGGGCGGCGACGGCAACGACAACCTTACCGGCGGGGCCGGCGCGGACCTGTTGCAGGGCGGCGACGGCAACGACAACCTCTATGGCGGCACCGGGGCGGACAGCCTGGATGGCGGCGAGGGCAACGACACGCTGTCCGGCGATGAGGGCGACGACACGCTGTCGGGCGGCAACGCCAATGACTATCTGCAGGACACCCAGGGGGCCAACCTGCTGCTGGGCGGCGCCGGCAATGACACCTTCTATGACGTGTCCGGCGGGGATGCCGGCAGCACGCTGACCGGCGGCACCGGGCAGGACAGTTTCCAGCTCGGCTATTCCGCCGGCTACCGCGCCAATTACAGCGCCGGCGCCCTGCATGGCGACGTGGTGACGGATTTCAGCGCCGGCGCGGGCGGCGATGTGCTCGATCTCGGCTATTACCTGACCGCGTATCTGACCGGGTGGGACAGCACGAGCAATCCGTTTGTTGCCGGATTCCTGCGCATGCAGCAGTTGGGCGCGGATACCGTGCTGCAACTGAGCCATGACGGCACCGGGGCGGCGTGGGCGGATGTGCTGACGCTGACGGGGGTGACGGCGGCCAACCTGACGGCGGCGAATATCGTGCAGGGCTGGAATCCGCTGGGGACGGCCGGGGTGACACTGAACGGCGATGCCGGGGCGAATACGCTCACCGGCGGCGCCAATGCTGACACGCTTGCGGGCGGCGACGGCGCGGATACGCTGTACGGCAATGGCGGCGCGGACAACCTCTTTGGCGACGACGCGGCCGATTATCTGTCCGGCGGCGACGGGGCGGACAGTCTCGATGGCGGGGCGGGCGCGGATACGCTGTCGGGCGATGCCGGGGACGATACGCTGGCCGGCGGGAGCGGCAATGACTCGCTCACCGACACCCTGGGCGGCAATTCCGAGAGCGGCGGCGACGGCAACGATCTGTTCGGCGACGTGTCGGGCGGCGAGACCGGCAGCACGCTCTCCGGCGGCGCCGGGCGGGATAGTTTCCGCATCGATTTCAATGGTGGCTATTACGCCAATTATGGCGCCGCGAGCCTGCACCCCGATGTGATCACCGATTTCGCCGCCGGGGCCGGCGGCGACGTGATCGACCTCGGCTATTATCTGCTGGCCTATACCTCCGGCTGGGCCAATGGCACCAACCCGTTCACCACCGGCTATCTGCAGGTGGTGCAGAGCGGCGCCGATGCGCTGCTGCAACTGAACCATGACGCGGCGAGCGGCTGGGTGACGGTGCTGACCCTGCAGGGGGTGACGGCGGCCGATGTCACGTCGGATAATTTCTATACCAGCTCGTTCGATACCGCCGGCGGGGCGACCGCGGCCAGCCTCGATACCAGCCAGAGCGGGAGCAACGTGGATGACACGCTCGCCGGCGGCGACGGCAACGATACCATCGATGCGCAGCAGGGCAATGACAGCCTGGTGGGCAATGGCGGCGACGATTATCTGACCGGCGACGACGGCGCCGATACGCTGCTGGGCGGCGAGGGGCGCGACACGCTGTATGGCGGCGACGGCGATGACAGTCTCGACGGCGGCAGCGACGGCGACCAGCTGTATGGCGAGGGCGGCGCCGATACGCTGGCCGGTGGCGACGGTGATGACTATCTCTACGATCTGAACGGCGCCAATTCGCTGAGCGGCGGCAATGGTGACGATACGCTCGACGAGGTGTCGGGCGGCGATAGCGCCAGCACGCTGTCCGGTGGCGCCGGGCAGGACGATTTCGTGCTGTCCGGCAACCCCGGCTACGCGCCGACCACCTTCGCCGCCGACACCATCACCGATTTCACCGCCGGCGCCGGCGGCGACGTGCTGGACGTGGCGGGGTTGCTGCAATGGTCGCAATATTACGGCGGCTGGGACAGCACCAGCAATCCGTTCGCCGGC
>DATJEA010000181.1:0-5184 GCA_035497095.1 Acetobacteraceae bacterium
GGCGATGTGGGGGAGATAGCGTTGGCCGAGCGCGGTGGCGGGGGTGGCGGGATGCATTGACGTTAGTTTTACTGACGGCCGCACTTCGCTGCAAGCAAAACTGGGGGTGATTTCACATGGCGGCAGTACCCCGGATGGCGCCGCGCCCGGCATACGGGGCATCCGGGACGACACCCGGCAGCGGGGCAAGAGCGGAACGCCTTCATGCGCTTCGCAACGGCGACCTGGCGAAGACCCTGTACACGCCAACGGACGGAACGTTTTTTTGCTGCCGTCCGTTCACAAAAAACGGAGCTTCCCTACCTCAACCGGAGTCCGGTGATCTCGGCGATCCGCACCTCGAACGCCTCGACATGCTGTTTCATATCCAGATGCCGCACCGCGTGGCGGCGCGCGGCGGCGCGCAACCGGGCGTTCAGCGTGGTATCCTCCAGCAGCGTCTGCACCCGTTCGGCGAGCCGTGCCGGGTCCAGGCAGGAGGCGAGCAGCCCGGTGCGGCCATCGGTGATGAATTCGCGCACCGGCTCCACATCGGCCGCAACGATGGCGCAGCCGGCCGCCATCGCCTCGCGCAGCGACCAGGAAGCGACGAACGGGTAGGACAGGTAGACATGGCAGTCCGAGCGTTGCAGCAGCCGCAGATACTGCGCGTACGGCACCTGGCCGGGAAACAGCACCCGGCTGGCATCGTATTTGCCGGCCTGCTCCCGTTGAAAATGCTCCCGCCAGGTGGTGTTGGCGAGTCGCGCGCCATAGCTGACATCGTCGCCGCCGACCATCACCACCTTCACGTCGCGCCTGGCCTTCAGCAACGCCGGCAGCGCCCGCATCATGGTATGAAAACCGCGATACGGCTCCAGGTTGCGCGCCACGTAGGTCACCAGCCGGTCCTTCGGCGTCACCCGGAAGTCGCCGATCTCCAGCGTGCTGCCGTGCGCCTTGGGGTCGGGCTTGCAGACGTCCAGCAGCGCGCCTTCCGGCAGCAGCTTGATGTTGCCGCGCGCCCAGTCCGGGTAGCGCTCCAACTGCCAGCGGGTCGGCGTATGGCCGTGCTGCTCCAGCGACAGCGCCAGCAGGTTGATGGTGTTCATCGCATTGATGCGGCTCAGCAGCCGCTCATCGACCGGGAATTCCGGATCGAAGCCGACATCCTGGCCGTTGCTGCGGTAGTAGAACTCGAAATAGCCGAGCACCGGCACGCCGGGCCAGACCGCCGGCAGGTCGAGCAGTTCGCCCCAGCCGTGATGGCCGATGATGATATCCGGGGTGAAGCCGAGGCGCTTCAGGTTATTCGCCACGCGGGCCACGCTTTCCGCCCGCCGCGCCGCCAGCTCATGGTCGCGCACATTGGGGTGGATGCCGTTCGGCGCCGTCTTGGGGCCTTCATAGAACACCCGCCGCACGCCCGGAATGGCGGTCTTGTTGGGTTGCGACACGAACACGATCTCGTGCCGCCCGCTGGCCAGCAGATGGTTGATGACGTGCAGGTACTGGCCAGGAAAATTCTGGTGAACGAAGAGAAACTTCACGCGCGGCCCTTGCTTGTCCCGCCGGCATCCGGGCGGGGCGTGCGGTCGCCCCGGCCAAATGCCGGCTTAGTGTTGGCCCGCCTGCCGGCCCGGCTCAGGCAATCCGGCCGATGCTTCAGCGGCCACGGCCCGCCTTGCCGGCCGGCCTGGCGGCGCCGCGCTTCGGTGCGGCCGGTTTGGCGGTGGCGGGTTTCGGCGCCGCTGGCTTCTCGGCGGCCGGCTTGGTCCCAGGCTTGGCGGCAGACTTGGCGACAGGCCTGGCCGCAGCCTTGGCGGGCGCGCCGGCGGCCGAGCCGCGCGGACGGATTTCGATCTGGAACGCCTCCATCGGCGCCAGGCTCTCCGCCTCGCAGGCCTCGCCGGCGGCGACCGGGCCGATCTCGGTGCCATCGGTGAAGGTGGCGGAATAGCTGCATTCATGGCTCTGCGCCGAGGCCCCGCGCAGCCGCAGCCGCAGGCCGAGCACCGGCAGCGCCATGCCGCGGCTGCCGCAGAACTGGCCGCCCTCGGCCCAGGGCGACAGCCAGCCGCGGCCGAGCACGGCCTGGTATTCGATATCCTGCGGCGGCACGTCATGCGCCGGCGACACCGCGAACCCCTCGATCCAGCGCTTGCTGCCGCGCTCGCCGAGCCACTCGCCGAGCAGCGCGCCGACATCGCCGCGGCCCTGGATATGCGCGACCATGTCCATCACCGTCTGCCCCGCCGCGGCCGGTGCGGCGGCGGCCGGTTGCTGGGCGGCCGAAGGGGCCGCGCCCTCCAGCAGGCGCAACACTTGCAGGTTCGGTGCGGCATGCTCGCCGGCCGGCCCCTGATAGACGGTCACCAGCAGCTGTGCCGGGCCCTGGGTGACCCGCACCAGTGCGGCATCGCCGAACCCGCTCAGCCAGCCATCGGCGCGGAACGAGCTGATCGTCACCGCGTCTGGCCGGCCGCCGGCGCCCGGCGGCACCGAGAGCCGGACGCCGGGCAGCCCGCTGGCGGCATCCACCGATTTGGCGGCGGTCTGCAGGATGCAGAACAGACCGGTATCGAGTGTCATCAGATGGCCCGAGACATTCAACTCGGTCACCCGCGGACGGTTCTCGCGCTTGGGGGCGGCAATGTCGGACATTTAGCTCTCACTCTTTCGGATGGCGTTGGACGAGATGGGGCGTTGCAGCCGGTGATGCATTGAACTCATACATCGCCTGTCGCAAGGTTTACGGCAAGCAACGCATTATTGATCGCCGCCGCCGGCAGGCCCAGCGGCAGCAGCCAGCCCCGCCCGGTGCGGCGGATCCGCTCGGCCGGGGCGCCGATGTCGAACGCCGCGACTCGCAGCCCGGCCCGCCAGGCGGTGCCGAGCGTGTAGCACCAGGTCTCCGGCCAGATCGACGGCAGCAGGCAAAGATCCGCCCCGAGCCCGCGCACCAGCGCTTCGGCCTCGGCCTCGCGATAGGGCCCGGTGACGGCGATCCGCCCGGTTGCCATCAGCCTGGCATCGTCGGGCGAGTGGCCGGCGAGGACGAATTCCAGCGGCAGGTCGCGCCAGGCGGCATCGCGGGCGCAGTCCAGCAGCACGTCGTAGCCCTTCACCGGGCCGATCGCCCCGATCACGCAGACCAGCCGCCGCGGCCGGGCTGGCTGGCGCACCAGGCGGGGCAGCCGGGCATCGGACTCCAGCGGCACCACCTCCGGCGCGATGCCGGGGAAATGCCGGCGCAACCGGGCGGCGACGTCCTCCGACGGCACCGCGATCCGCCGCGCGGCGGCGAAATCCCACGCCGAGCGGGCGCGCAGCTCGGCCACGCCGATCTCCTCCTCGATCGCCGAGCCGCAATCGGCGACGCAGGCATCGCACACCACGGCCGATTCCGGCTCGCCGCAATAGCGGACGCCGGGGCCGATCAGCGTGATGCGCGGGCAGAATGCGGCGTAGTCATGGACATGGAAATCGGTGGGAATGTCGAGCCGCGCCGCCAACGCCGTCACCGCATGGCCGTGACCGAGCAGGTGATGCACTTCCAGCGCCACCGGCCGATCGGCGCGCAGCAACCGCGCCAGCGCGTCCAGCTCCTGCGGCAGCTGGAAGCGCAGGTTTGGAAACCCGCCCTCCGCGCCGTCGCCCAGCACGCACAGGCCGGGGCGGTAGCGGCGATCGGCAGTCTCGCCGTCGCGCGCCAGCACCGGGCGCAGCACGACCGCGCGCTGGCCCTGCTGGAGCACCGCGGCGATGCGTTCGCGCAGCGCCCGCTCCACCCCGCCGCCGCTGTCGTGGCTGACCAGCAGCACCGCCCCGGCCTTGGCCCGCCCCATCTTCCAGCGCGCGATGTCGAGGAGCCGGCGCGGCGCGGCCATCGGGTCGGCACGCTGGAAATCCGTCACCAGGCGGCGATAGCCGGGATGCAGTTGCTCCAGCAGCGCCAGGTTGCGCGCCAGCAGCGGCGATTTCGCCGCCCCGAACGAGCGGCCGCCGAGATGCGCCACATAGGCGCCGGGCACGCCGACATGCCGCCAGCCGAGATGGCGGGCGCGCAGGCAGAAATCATTCTCCTCGCCATAGCCCTGGGCGAAGATTTCCGGGCGGAACACGCCGGTCTCGGCCAGGCACTCGCGGCGGATATACATGCAGAAGCCGATCGCGGTCGGCAGGTCCACCGCCACGCCGTCCAGCGTGCGGCCGGCCAGCCGGGCCAGCGCCGCCAGCCGGGCGCCATCCGGCGCGGCCTCGGGCAGCGCCGGGTCGGGGTAGCTCATGATCGTCGCGTCGTTGGACAGCGGCGTCGCGGTGCCGATATCGGGTGCGGCGTGTACGGCGCGGCGCAGCCGCTCCAGCCAGCCCGGCGTCACCAGCGCGTCGCTGTTCAGCAGCACCAGGTCCGGCCGGCCGGGCAGGTGTGCGGCGGCGCGCAAGCCGGTGTTGGCGGCGGCCGGAAAGCCGAGATTTTGCGGGTGGCGCAGCAGGCGGATGCGGCGCTGGCGGTGCAACTCGTCCAGCGCCTCGGCCAGCGCCGGCTCCGGGCTGGCGTCGTCCACCACCAGCACCGGCGTCCCCGCCGGCACGGTGGCGAACACCGCCGCGAGGCAGGCCAGGGTCATCGCCGCGTCGCGGAACGCCGGCACCACCACCGCCACCTTGCGGTTCGGCGCCAGCCGCGCTTTGGCCGGCGGGCCGCGCAAGGCAGCGGCCACCGCCGCCAGTTCCATGCCATCGGCGGCCTCCGGCGGGCCGGAGAGCGGCGCGCGGCGCGCTATCAGCCGGGCGATCGCCGCCGCGGCCCGGGCCGGCGCCGCGGGGTCGAGCGGGCTGCCGGCGAGGTCACTGCCGTCCGCGCCCAGCACCCGCACCGGGCCGGAAAACCGCGCCAACGCCGCCGCCGGCACCGCAAAGCCGCGCGGCCGGGCCAGCGACGCCGCCGCCGCCACGCTGCGATCCTCGGCGCGCAGCAGCAGCCCCGGCCCGCCCGACAGCGCCACCACGCGCAACTGCGGATCGGCGTCGGGGTCGGCCGGATGCCAGGCCCATCCGGTGAGCCCGCCGTCATCGCCGCTGACGATGCCCTCCACCCGCCGCAGCCGCATCGGCGCCAGCGGGCTGCCGAGCAATGCCTGGCCGTCGCGCCGCACGTCGATTCTCCCCGCCTCGTCCGGCAGCCGCAGCCGCGCAGTCCAG
>DATJEA010000182.1:0-8191 GCA_035497095.1 Acetobacteraceae bacterium
GTGACCAGATCCGGCCAGACCAGCGCCACCACTACGGTGCACTGGTCGCTGATCGGCGAGTTGTCCAACAGCACCAACGCGGCGGATTTCGCCCCCGGCACGGCGTTCAGCGGCAACCTGACTTTCGCGCCCGGCGAGACACTGCAGACCATCACGGTGAATGTGCAGGGTGATACCCTGGCCGAGCAGGATGAGAACTTCCGCGTGGTGCTCGGTGGTGCCACCGCCGGCGTCGCGGTGACCAACACGACAGCCAATGCGCTGATCATCAGTGATGACAATACCGAGTTCTCGATCGCCCCCACCGACGCGGTGAAGCCCGAGGGCGATTCCGGCCCCACCCCGTTCACCTTCACCGTGACCGAGGCCGGCGACACCAGCGGCACCCATGTGCTGCATTGGGTGACCACCGGCCTGTCGCCGAACTCGGCCAATCCGGGCGATTTCGTCGGCGCGGTGGTGCCGAGTGGCGATGTGACCTTCCTGCCCGGCCAGACCAGCCAGTTGATCACCGTCAACGTGCAGGGCGACCTGGCGGCGGAGGCCGACGAGCATTTCCGCGTGGTGCTGCAATCGGTCACCGGCGGCGGCAGCATCACCAAGCCGATCGCCGCGGCGACCATCCAGAACGACGACAGTTCGCCGGCGCTGTCCGCCTCGCTCACGCAAGTGGCGGCGGCGGATTTCAACGGCGACGGGGTGGACGATCTGCTGCGCCAGTCCGCCGCCGGCAATCTGTTCCTGCTCGACGGCGCGCAGGCGGTGATGACCGCGCTGTCCCGCCCGGCGGCCGGCATGAGCTTCGTCGCCGCCGGCGATCTCGATGGCGACGCGCGTGCCGACATCCTGCTGCGCGACGGCGCCGGCGGGCTGCATGACTGGACCATGAACGGCGCCAATGTGGTCAGCGACGACCTGATCACCACGCTCTCCGCCGGCACCACGGTGCTGCAACTGGCCGATGTGACCGGCAACGGCCGGGCCGACATCCTGCTGCACGACACCGCGCCGGGCGCCGTCAGCCCCTACACGCTGCTGGCGATGGACGGGCCGCATATCCTGTCCAGCGCCGGTTCGGCGACGCTGCCGGACGCCTGGCGGGCCTGACCATGCCAGCCGGCCGGCCCCGAACAGGCCGGCCGGCGCGTTATTCGCGTTGCGGTCGGCCGGCGGATGCGGCTAGATGCGGCCAGATGGCCAGTCAGGCCACGCGCCGCACACAGGGAGATTTCGCGCCATGACGACGCTTTCGCGCCGGCTGCTGCTGAGTGGGCTGGCCGCCGCCCCCTTGGCCCGTCCGGGCATCATTCACGCCCAATCCAGTTCCAAACCGGTCCGCCTCGGTCTGCTCAGCGATCTGAACGGCGTCTATCGCGATATCGGCGGCCCCGGCAGCCGGGTGGCGGCGGAACTGGCGGTCGCCGATTTCGGCGGCGAGGTGCTCGGCCGCAAGATCGAGGTGCTGCAGGCCGACGAGCAGAACAAGCCCGACATCGCGGTGACCATCGGCCGCCAGTGGCTCGACGAGGGCGGCGTGGACGCACTGGCCGACGGCTCGGCCTCCTCCACCGGGCTGGCGATCCAGGCGCTGGCGACCGAGAAGAAGCATATCTACATGGCGACCGGCCCGGCCAGTTCGGATTTTACCGGCAAGCTGTGCTCGCCGTACGGCCTGCATTTCGCCTACGACACCTATGCCCTGGCGCATGGCACCGGCACCGCGATGACCAAGGCCGGCGGCAAGACCTGGTTCTTCATCACCGCCGACTATGCGTTCGGCTACGCGCTGGAGCATGACACCACCAATGCGGTGGTGGCCAATGGCGGCAAGGTGCTGGGTTCGGTGCGGGTGCCGCTGGGCACCGCGGATTTCTCGTCGTTCCTGTTGCAGGCGCAAACCTCCGGCGCCGAGGTGATCGGCTTCGCCAATGCCGGCACCGATTTGCAGAACTGCCTGAAGCAGGCCGCCGAGTTCGGCCTCTCCCGCGGCGGCGCGAAACTGGCGACGCTGCTGATGGCGATCAACGACGTCAATTCGCTGGGCCAGAAGGTCTGCGCCGGGCTGACCTATACCGACTCGTTCTACTGGGACATGAACCCCGGCACGCGGGCCTTCACCAAGCGCTGGAGCGCCAAGATGGGCGGCATGGTGCCGGGCCTGCTGCACGCCTCCAACTACTGCGCCACCAATCACTGGCTGAAAGCGATCAAGGCGGCCGGCACCACCAAGGCCGAGGAGGTGATGGCCAAGATGAAGGCGACGCCGATCAACGACTTCTACAACACCAACGTCAAAGTGCGCGAGGATGGCTGCGTGATGCACGAGATGCACCTGTGGCGCGTGAAACCGGCATCGGAGTCGAAATACAAATACGATTTCTGCACCCAGGTGGCGGCGATCGCGCCGGCGGAAGCCTGGCGGCCGTTGAAGGATGGCGGGTGCCCGTATATCAAGGCGTGAGGAAGATCTTCTTTTTGTGAACAAAAAGAAGCAAAAAAACTTTTCATTCGTTGGGGCCTTCGGCCCGGGTTCCAACGGATGGGGCGGTGTTTGGTTCGTCTCGATGTGACGCAGATTTTTGCGGTGGTGATTTTCGTCGCGACCTACACCGTGGTGGCGGTAGGGCGGGTGCCGGGGCTCAGGATCGACCGGGCCGGGGCGGCGTTTCTCGGCGCCGCGCTGATGGTCGGCTGCGGCGCGATCGGGCTCGACGATGCCTATCGGGCGATCGATTTCAATACCATAGCCCTGCTGCTCGGCATGATGATCGTGGTGGCCAACCTGCGGCTGGCCGGCTTCTTCGAACTGGTGACCGGCTTCGTGGTGGCCCGCGCCCGGCATCCGCTGTGGCTGCTGCTGGCGGTGGTCGGGGTCACCGGGGTGCTCTCGGCCTTGCTGGTCAACGACACCATCTGCCTGGTGCTGACGCCGCTGGTGCTGCTGGTGGTGCTGCGATTGCGGCGCGACCCGGTGCCGTATCTGATCGCGGTGGCGCTGGCCTCCAACATCGGCGGCGCCGCGACGCTCACCGGCACGCCGCAGAACATGATCATCGGCGGGTTCTCCGGCGTCTCGTACCGGGCGTTCAGCGCGGCGCTGGCGCCGGTCTCGGCGATCGGACTCGGGCTCACGGTGCTGCTGGTGGCGGCGCTGTGGCGGCGGGAATTTTTCTCCGGCGACCGGCTGCTGGGCGAGGTGAGCGTGCCGGTGCTGCTCGACCGTGGGTTGCTGCGCAAGACCGTGCTGGTGCTGCTCGGCGTGCTGGCGGCGTTCCTCGCCGGCGTGCAACCGGCCGAGGCGGCGCTGATCGGCGGCGGCCTGCTGCTGGCGAGCCGGCGGGTGGAGGTGGCGCGCATCTATCGCGAGATCGACTGGACGCTGCTGCTGATGTTCGCCGGGCTGTTCGTCGTGGTGGCCGGGCTGGAGCATGCGGTGCTGACCCCCGAGCGGGTGCGGGCGCTGTCGGTGCTGCCGCTGGAGCAGGGCTGGGTGCTCGCCGCCGTGACCGCGGTCTTGGCCAATATCGTCAGCAACGTGCCGGCGGTACTGGTGCTGAAGCCGTTCGTGGCCGAACTGGCCGACCCGGCGCGGGCCTGGCTGCTGGTGGCGATGACGGCGACGCTGGCCGGGAATTTCTCGCTGCTGGGCTCGGTCGCCAACCTGATCGTGGTGCAGCGGGCGCGGGCGGAGGGGGTGGTGATCGGGTTCTGGACCTATTTCCTGGTCGGCGCCCCGCTCTCGGTGCTGACCATCACGGCAGGGCTGGCGCTGCTTTCCTGAATCGGCGACGCTGTTGGCGATCCAGCGAAGGAGACGCGCATGCCCGATCCACAGGCCAATCTGTTCGACCTCACCGGCAAGGTCGCCGTCGTCACCGGCGCCAGCAAAGGCATCGGCCGCGCGATCGCCCAGCGCCTGGCGCAGCACGGCGCCCGCGTGGTGGTCTCCAGCCGCAAGCAGGACGCCTGCGACGTGGTGACCCAGGGCATCATCGCCGCCGGCGGCGAGGCGATCACCAAAACCTGCAATATCGGCCGCAAGGAGGAGTTGCAGTCGCTGGTCGATGCGGCGATCGCCCAATGGGGGCGGATCGACGTGATGGTCTGCAATGCGGCGGTGAACCCGCATTACGGCCTGTCCGCCACCCTGCCGGACGAGGCCTGGGACCGGGTGATGAACTACAACGTGCGCAGCAATTTCTGGCTGGCCAACATGGTGGCACCCGGGATGGCCGAACGCGGCGGCGGCTCGATCATCATCGTCTCCTCGATCGGCGGCCTGCGCGGCTCGACGCATCTGGGCGTCTACGCGGTCTCCAAGGCGGCCGACATGCAGTTGGTGCGCAACCTGGCCGCCGAATGGGGCCCGAAGAACATCCGCGCCAACGCCATCGCGCCGGGGCTGATCCGCACCGATTTCGCCCGCGCGCTGTGGGAGGACCCGGCCAAGGAGAAGCTGCGCTCGCGCGAAACCCCGCTGAAGCGGATCGGCGAGCCGGACGAGATCGCCGGCGCCGCGGTGTTCCTGGCCTCGGCGGCCGGCAGCTTCATGACCGGCCAGACCCTGGTGATCGACGGCGGGGTTACCAGCGGCAGGCCGGTGGTGAGCGAGGACGAATAGCTGATCGAGGTCACTCCACGCATCCGCCTGGACGAGCGTGAGCTGGAGGAAAGCTTCATCCGCGCCTCCGGCCCCGGCGGGCAGAACGTCAACAAGGTATCGACCGCGGTGCAACTGCGCTTCGACGTGCGGCGCTCGCCATCGCTGCCCGATGACGTGCGGGCGCGGCTGGAGAAACTGGCCGGCTCCCGGCTGACCAATGACGGCGTGCTGGTGCTGACCGCGCAGCGCTTCCGCAGCCAGGAGCGCAACCGGGCCGACGCGCTGGACAGCCTGCTGGCACTGATCCGCAAGGCCGCGGTGGCGCCGGTGAAGCGCCGCAAGACCCGCCCGACCCTCGGCTCGCAGCTCCGGCGCCTGGAGGGGAAGTCGCAGCGGGCCGGGGTGAAGAGGTTGCGATCACGGCCGGCGAAAGAATAGGCAAGGTGTTCTTTTTTGCAAAAAAGAACCAAAAAACCTCTATTCGCCTTGCAACGGTGGAGGTGCGGAGGCTCCGGAGTCACCAAAACGAATAGAAAGTTTTTTTGCTTCTTTTTGTTCACAAAAAGAAGTTCTTCCTTGCTACCCGCGCCCCTCGAACGGCATCTTGGTCGCTTTCACCACCACGAACAGCGCGTTGGCGTCGGCGCCGATCCCGGCCATGTAGACGATGGTGCGGCCGACATTGCTGGCCGCCATGGTCGGTTCCACCTGCATGCTGCCGTCGGCTTGCGGCACGCCGCGGGCCATGCGCGCGGTCATCGGGGTTGCGGCGTTGCCGATGTCGATCTGGCCGCAGGCGATGTCGAACGCCCGGCCGTCCAGCGCGATCGACTTGGTCAGCCCGGTAATGGCGTGCTTGGTCGATGTATAGGCCGCCGAGCCGGGCCGCGGCGTATGCGCGCTGATCGAGCCGTTGTTGATGATCCGGCCGCCGCGCGGCGTCTGGTCGCGCATCATGCGGAATGCGGCATTGGCGACCAGGAAGCAGCCGTTGAGGTTGACCGCGACCACGCTGGTCCATTGCTCGAAGGTGAAGTCGCCGAAATTGGTGCTCGGCACATTGCCGCCGGCATTGTTGAACACCACGTCCAGCCGGCCGAATTTCGCCTTGATCGCAGCAAACAGCGCCTCGACCGCTTCGGGTTTGGTCACATCGGTGGGCACCGCCAGCGTGCGCGCGGCGCCGTCGCCGGCCAGGCTCGCGGTTTCGGCCAGCGGCTCGGCGCGGCGGCCGGCCAGCACCACCGAATAGCCCTCGGCGAGCAGCGCCAGCGCCGCCGCCCGGCCGACGCCGCTGCCCGCGCCGGTGATCAGCGCGATTTTTCCGCTTCCGCTCATGGCATCATCTCCCGCATCGCCGGCAAGCACCGGCGGTTTCATTGCGAGCAGTCTGGCACGGGTGCTTGACTGTTGCACCCCATCGCGCTGCGATGCGCCAACTCGGGAATGGAGACAGCCATGAACGTCACGCAGAACATCACCCTCGATGCGGCCTTGGACGAGGCGAAGCGGGACTACACCGCGCGCAACCCGGCCAGCCTGGCCAATCACCTGAAGGCGGCCGGGCCGCTGCCAGGCGGCAATACCCGCACCTCGCTGTTCTACGACCCGTTCCCGGTCACCCTGGCCCGCGGCGAGGGCGCGCGGCTGTGGGACATCGACGGCCATGAATACCGCGACTTCCTCGGCGAGTTCACCGCCGGCATCGCCGGCCACAGCCATCCGGCGATCCGCGCCGCGGTCACCAAGGCGCTGGAAGCCGGCATCAACATGGGCGGCCACAACACCTACGAGCCGCGCTTCGCCGAACTGGTGACGGCGCGCTTCCCGTCGATACAGCAGGTGCGATTCACCAATTCCGGCACCGAGGCGAACCTGATGGCGATCAGCACCTCGATCGCCAAGACCGGGCGCCGCAAGGTGATGGTGATGCGCAACGGCTATCACGGCGCGGTGTTCACCTTCTCCGGCGGCCGCAACGTCAACGCGCCGTTCGATTACGTCTACGGCACCTATAACGATATCGACGCCACGCTGACCGAAATCCGCGCCCATGCCGACTCGCTGGCCTGCGTGATCCTGGAGCCGATGCTCGGCGGCGGCGGTTGCATCCAGGCCGAATTGCCGTTCTTGCAGG
This sequence comes from Acetobacteraceae bacterium, assembly GCA_035497095.1. GTDB lineage: Bacteria > Pseudomonadota > Alphaproteobacteria > Acetobacterales > Acetobacteraceae > 70-18. The sequence continues at coordinate 6,741 of DATJEA010000182.1, forward strand.
CGCTGCGCGAGGAGACCACGAAACACGGCATCGTGCTGATCTTCGACGAGGTGATGACCTCCCGCCTGTCGCCGGGCGGGTTGCAGGCGGCGGTCGGCGTGTTCCCCGACCTCACCACCCTCGGCAAGTATATCGGCGGCGGCATGAGCTTCGGCGCGTTCGGCGGCAATGAGGAGTTGATGGGGCTGTTCGACCCGCGCCGCGCCGATGCGCTGCCGCATGCCGGCACCTTCAACAACAACGTGCTGACCATGGCCGCCGGCATCGCCTCGCTCACCGAGGTGTATCCGCCGGCCGAAGCCGATCGGCTGAACGCGGTGGGCGACAAACTGCGCGACCGGCTGAACGCGGTGATGCAGAAGCACGACGTCGCGGTGCAGTTCACCGGCCGCGGCTCGATGCTCGCCGCCCATATGCTGCGCGGCCCGGTGCGCGCGCCGTCGGACGCCGCCAAGGGCAACATGAAGGCGCGCGACCTGCTGTTCTTCGACCTGCTGCGCAGCGATATCTGGATCGCCCGGCGCGGCATGATGGCGCTGAGCGTGCCGCTGACCGACGCCGATTGCGACGCGCTGGTGGCCGCGGCGGAGGAATTCGCGGTCTCGCGCCGCACGTTGCTGGTCTGAGCGGGGGTTGGTCTGAGCGGGGGCTGGTCTGAACGGGGCTTGGCCGGGGAGCGATGACCATCCCCCCGGCATGTCGCCGCCCACCGCCGAGGCTCACCAAATTGTAATCGGCCTGCCCGGATGCTGCCATGATCGTTTGCCATCCCATAACGCGACCCGCTCTGGTCGGATCGCAAAAAGGAGGGCTTCGATGAACACGATTCGTACGATGACCATGGGCGCGCTGGCGGTCGGCGCGCTGCTGGCGACCTCGGCGATCGCTCCGGCCAGTGCCCGCCATTGGCACGGTCATGGCTATTCGCACTGGCGGCCCTATCACCATCACTGGCGCCCGCCGGTCGTGGTCTATGCGCCGCGCCCGTATTACTACCGGCCGGCGCCGCCCGTGGTCTACGCCCCCCCGGTGTATTACGCGCCGCCGCCGGTCTACTACGCGCCGCGCCCGTATTACGCGCCGGGCGTATCGGTCGGCATCGGCTTCAACCTGCGCTGAAGCCAGCCAGCCGCCCGGCGAAACCGCCGATCGCGGCCAGCACCGCCGCTCCCGCCTCCTGATGCGGCGCGTGGCCGACCGGCAACACCAGCGTCTCGGCCAGCCCCGGCGCCGCCCGCTCAAGCGCGTCGGTCTGCGCCGTGGTGCCATACGGGTCCGCCGATCCCTGGATCTGCAACGCCGGCACCCCGAGCCCCGAGAGCCGCCCGCTTACGTCCCAGCCACGAAACGCCGGGTCCAGCCAGGTGTCGTTCCAGCCATGAAACGCCGCCTCGACATGGTCGTGATGCCGCGCCAGCCGCGCCCGCAGCCCGCCCCCGTCCCACGCCGCC
>DATJEA010000183.1:0-1713 GCA_035497095.1 Acetobacteraceae bacterium
GGCCTGCGGGGTGGCGGCGCAGAGGGCGGCGATTTCGGGATCATCCACCAGAAGCTGGATGCGCGGCGCGTATTGCGCCAGCGGCTGGTGCAGGCGGATCAGCCAGGCGTGGCCCTGCGGCGTGCGGCGATGGCGCCAGGCTTCGGCCGGATGGATCTGCGGCGGCCGGCGTTGGGCCTTGCTGCGGCGCGGACGCGGGTGGAGGCGGCCCTGCTGCCAGCGCAGCGCGAGACGGTCGAGCCGCGCCAGGGTGCGGCGCAGGCGGATCCAGACCAGTACCAGCAGCGGCGCCAACGCCCGATGGCGTGCGGCGACCGCGGCCACACCGGCGCACAGATCGACGATATGGGGGAGGTAGCGTTGGCCGAGCGCGGTGGCGGGGGTGGCGGGATGCATTTGCGTTAGTTTTACTGACGGCCGCACTTCGCTGCAAGCAAAACCGGGGAGCGATTTCACCTGCCGGCGGCATCCGGCAGCGTGGCGTGTCAGCAAGCAAGCGGCGCTTTTTTGAAAAAAAGCGCGCAAAAAACTTCATTCGCCTTGCAACCTCGGACGGGCGGAGAGTGCGGAGTCTCAATCGGCAGATGATGAAACCGCCCGCATCGCAGGCTATACCGCGACGATGACCCCGCACGACGATGACGACGACGATGCCCCGCCCGCCGTGGCCGGCCAGAAGAACTACATGACCCCGGCCGGCCACGCCCGCCTGCGCGCCGAATTGCACCAGCTGATGCGGGTCGAGCGGCCGCAGGTGGTGGAGATCGTCTCCTGGGCCGCCGGCAACGGCGACCGCTCGGAAAACGGCGACTATCTGTACGGCAAGAAGCGCCTGCGCGAGATCGACCGCCGGGCGCGCTTCCTCGGCAAGCGGCTGGAGATCGCCGAGGTGGTCGACCCGGCCGCCCAGGCCAACCGCGACCAGGTGTTCTTCGGCGCCACCGTCACCTATGTGAACCCGCGCGACGAGGAACGCACCGTCACCATCCTCGGCGTCGACGAGGCCGATATCAGCCGCGGCGAAGTCAGCCTGCATTCCCCGATCGCCAGGGCGCTGCTGCGCGCGCGCGTCGGCGACGCGGTGCGGGTGCAGACGCCCTCGGGCCCCGAGGAACTGGAAGTGCTGGCGATCGCCTATCCGGCGCCGGCTACCCGGTCACCCTGATCGCGCTGAGCCCGGCTGCCAGCAGCGCCAGCACATCCGCCAGCGGCAGCGCGACGCAGCCCTCGGTGGGGGCGAAATCCGGTCGCGCCAGATGCAGGAAGATCGCCGACCCGGCGCCGCGCAGCACCGGCGCGTCGTTCCAGCCCAGCACGCCGATCAGGTCGTAGACCGCGTCCTGCCGCCACAGTTGCTCATGCCGCGCCGGATGCGGCAGCCGCACCTGCCGGTTATAATCGGCGTGGTCCGGGTCGTCGCACCAGCCATCCTCCGGCGCCAGCGGCGCGCGCGGCAGGATGCTGCGCGGAATTGCCATACGGTCGGCCCGATACAGCAGCCGGCGCAGCACCAGCAGCCCCGCCGGAGTGGCGCCGTCGCCCTCCTGCTTGTGCCGGCTCACCCCGCCGCGGCCAAGTGCGGCGCGCAGCACCCGGCCCTGGAACACCAGCCGCCCATCGGCCGAGACCACCGCCTCGTTCATCCGAGCAGATGGCCGAACCGTGCCGCCTTGGTCGCCAGATAGTGGTCGTTGATGCCGTTCGGCGCGAAGG
>DATJEA010000184.1:0-6474 GCA_035497095.1 Acetobacteraceae bacterium
AAGACTTTCCGTAAAGTCGGCTGCTCGCGCTTGCGGTAGACCTCGTCAATCGCCGCCTCGATTTGAGCATCGACTGCGAGCTGCCGAGCCCCTTTCTTCGGGCCAGGCTTCCGGGGCAGCATGGACGTGGTTACCGGGTTCTGCCGGAATGCATCCAAGAGAGCATAGATACGACGGTTGCTGAGACCGAGCTTGCGTGAGGCCTCGACGATCAGGTGCGATTGGCAACGGGACACAGCCGACAGCGGGCGAATGATGGGGTAGGTCGAGGATACGTGTAAAAAGTGGTCACAAGGCCGGCTCGAACGGGAGCGGCTGTGGGTTGAGCGGTTCCGGGAAGTCGGCCATGTCGAGGGCGTATTGGCCGAGGCGTAAAATGTGGCTGCGCATATAGGGGCTGAGGCTGGCAACCAGGGCCGGTGCGACCGGGTGCCCATCGGCGGCCATACACGCGCTTGCGGTGATGGCCGGTTTTCTGCCGGCGCGGATCGATCGCCGGGCCTTGGCCGCGCTGGTGCCGGCGTGGCTGGTGGCGCGGCTGGCCCCGATGCTTGACTGGCCGGTGGTGCTGGCCTCGCCGCGCTCGGCTTCGCCTGGGGCGTCACCGGGGTTGCCGCCACGCGGTTTCTGTGAGCGGCGCGCAAGGGGCGGAGCCGCAATTTCGTCGTCGTGCTGCGCGGCATGGGGGTTGCGGTGACGCTGTTTCAGGCCGGGGCGGCGGCGCTGCTCGCGGGCTTCCGGCTTGCTGCGCTGGCGCGGCTGGCTGATGTGGCGGGTGTTCGATCTGGCGGCACTGCATCTGGCCTATGCCTGGCTGGTGGCAGGCCTGGCGCTCAAGGCCGCGGCGGCGCTGCTGCCTGGGTTCCCGGTCATGGCAGACATCCATGCGATCGGCATCGGCGTGCTCGGCATCCTTACGGTAACGATGATGTTGCGCAGGAATGAAACCCGGCGTCGGTCCGATCGCGTGCCGTCGCGTCGGATCGCCGGGGGTCGCGGTGCTGCTGACCCTGGCCGGTCTGCTGGGGATTGAGGTGGCATTCAGCGGCGATCAACCAGGACTCTGGGCGGCTGCGGCCTTCTGGACGGCGGCATTTCTGGTTGCAGCGAGCGCCTATCCCACCCGCCGCTGACTTCCCCGGCACGCAAAGTATCAATTAGGCTGCCACGCCTGGTGTCTGTCAATGTGCTGCATCAACGTCGCGGCCAACCGCGGGGGTTATGGTCCACCGGCGTAGAGGAGAAAGACCCCGTGGCCGAATCGGAACCGAAACCGCCTGGACGCCGACGCTTCATTCGTATCAGCGCCGCGATGTCTGGCTTGGCGCTGCTGCCGATGCCGGACGGACACGCAGCCGCTCACGCGGATACCGCTGGAAAGCTCCGCATCTGGCATGGCACGGCGCTTGGCGCTGACGCGACGATGCAACTGCACCACCCGGACCCGGTGGCCGCCGACGCCTTGGTCGCGCGGTGCCTGCGCGAGGCCAGGCGATTGGAGCAGGTGTTCAGCCTCTATCGGCCCGGCTCGGCGATCAGTCGGCTGAACCGCGCCGGCCACCTGGATGACCCGCCGATGGAGCTGGTGGAATTGCTCGGTATCAGCCGTCAGTTCAGCGGCCTGACCGGCGGCGCGTTCGACGTGACGGTGCAGCCGTTATGGACCCTCTATGCAGCGCATTTCAGCGCGCCGGATGCCAATCCGCGCGGCCCGGCGCCGGAGCGGATCGCCACCGCGCTGCGCAGGGTCGGCGCCGCCGGCGTGCAGGTCTCCCCAACGCGCCTCGGCTTCACCACGGCCGGGATGCAGATCACCCTGAACGGCATCGCCCAGGGTTACATCACCGACCGCATCGTGGCCCTGCTGCGCGCCGAGGGCATCGACCGTTCGCTGGTGGATATGGGCGAAATCCGGACGATCGGGACGCGCCCCGACGGGCATCGCTGGACAGTCGGGCTGCAGGATCCCGAAGCGCCAGATCGGATCTCCGGTGAGATTCTGATCGCCAACGAGGCGGTGGCGACCTCTGGCGGCTACGGGACGCTGCTGGACCCGGCCGGGCGGTTCAACCACATCTTCGATCCGGCCACCGGCGGCAGCAGCACAGCCTATCGCAGCGTCTCGGTGGTGGCGCCGACCGCGACGATGGCGGACGCGCTGTCCACCGGATTCTGCCTGATGCCACTCGCCGCATGCCAGGAAGTTGCCGACCGGCTCGGCATCCGCGCCCATTTCGTCCTGTCGGACGGCACCCGCCTGGTGCTGCGGTCGCGCCCTGGCGCCCCGAGGCAGCAGAGCCGGGCGCCGGCGGTCGTCTCTCCGGCGACGCTCAGATGAGTCGGGGTCGCCATCGCCGGTGCATCACGTCATGCCTGCTGTGGCAGCGCGCCATGCACGGCGGCCAGTCGCTGCAAGGCATGCGCCGCAAGACGCTGCGCCTCCTGCAGCATGTTCTCGTCGGTGGCGTGGTCGGCGGCGTCGGCATAGCGATCGAAGGCGTCCTCCAGCAGGCCGAGTCCCTCGAACACCGAGCGGGCATGCAGCTCGGCGGCGGGCGCCGCGGCCCGGGAGCCAAGTCGGGCCGCCAGTTCGGTCGCCAGGGCATCCTCGTCCGCAGCAGCCGTCTCGAACAGGGCCGCGGTAACCGGCTGGCTGTGCGCCCGGTTCGCCGCCGCGAGTGCGCGATGCGCGGCAGCGGCCGCACGCTCCCTGGGAACCGCCTGGGCCAGCAAGTCATCGAGCGATCCGGGTCGGGACGCCGGATGCGATGGGGCGCGGGCGTGTTCGCTGCGCCAGGCCCGGCGACGTTCGTGCCGCAGCCGGGCGGCGTGGTCCAGTTCCTCCTTGGCGAAGGTTTCCGCCAGGCTGCGAATCGCCTGGTTCGGCGCTTCAGCCGCCAGGTAGCTGAAGAAGGCAAACGCGCGCTCCTCATTGCGCACCGCGATCGCCAGCGCCCGGTACGGGCTGAGGGTGGCCGACCGCGCCGCGTCCGCGTCGAAATTATCGGGCAACTCCCATCGGACCAGCGCATGGTCGGGCAGCCTGCCGGTCAGTTCGCGGGCGCGCGCCTCCACCTGTTCCACATGGCGTGCCTCCATCTCGGCCAGCAGCGTGAACGTTGCGGCGAGCCCGGCTTCGCCCTGATTGCGCATGCGCTGGGCCAGGTCCTGGTAGCGGCGAACCGCCTCCGCTTCCATCGCGTGCGCGAGGGCGAGCAACTCCCCGGTCGAACCGATCTGCGGGAGCGAGGTCATGACGGTCATGCTGACGGCCCCGGCTGCTGTGGGTGGGGATCCAGGATAGACCAACGCCATGCGCGGCGGGTATCCAAATCGACGGGCAAGACAAACGATGAAATCCAGGCAAGCTTCCCCCAGACCGCTCACGATCGTCATGCTGGTGCTAATGCTTTGCGTCATTGCGGTCATGCTGACCCTACCCGCGCACGCCGCCGGCCGCCTGGCCGACGAACTCAAGCAGGTGACGGCGGCCGATGTCTTTCCCGGCGCGGACAGCATTGGCGCGGTCGAGGGCAATCCGCCGGCGGCGGCCGCCTACAAGGGCTCCGAGCTCCTCGGCTATATCTACTTGAACGCCGATGTGGTCGACTCCACCGGGTATTCCGGCAAGCCGATCAACATCCTCGTCGGCATTGACACCAAGGGTAAGATCATCAGCGCGAAGCTGATGGAGCACCACGAGCCGATTGTGCTGATCGGCATCCCCGCGGCGAAAATGACCGCGTTCATCCATGCCTATGTCGGATTGAACTACAGCGAAACGCCGACCAGGACATCCGATAACTCACCTGCCGACATCATCAGCGGTGCGACGGTGACAACCATGGTGATCGGCGACAGCATCACCCGCTCGGCCCGGCGGATCGCCCAGTCGCGCGGCTTGGGCAACGCCAAGGCGGCGCCTGCTGCCGGCGCGCCCGCCGTCATCCGCAAGCTCAACCCCGACGTTAATGCCATCGAGGACTGGACCACGCTGCTCGGCGACGGCTCGGTGCGCCGGCTGTCGCTCAGTGTGGCAGATGTCAACACCGCCTTCGCCCAATCCAGCAACATCGGCGCCGCCGCGCATCCGGAGCCAGGGCCGGACAGCGACATTTTCGTGGACCTTTACGTGGCACCGGCCAGCGTGCCGTCGATCGGGCGCAGCCTGCTTGGCGCGGATGGCTATCAACGCCTGAAGGACCGCCTCAAGCCAGGCCAGCAGGCGATCATCGTGGCCGGGTCGGGCCGCTACTCGTTCAAGGGCTCCGGCTATGTCCGCGGCGGCATCTTCGACCGGATCGAGCTTGTCCAGGGCGACAACATCGTGCGCTTCCGCGACCGCAACCACCAGCGGCTCGGCGCGCTCGCCGCCGCCGGCGCACCAAACTTCCCCGAAATCGCCCTGTTCACGGTGCCCGAGACCAACCAGCTGAACATCATCGAACCCTGGCGTCTGGCCCTGCTGGCGCAGCGCGGCCTCGGCGCGCGGGAGAAGGCGTTCCATACCTTTGACCTCGGATACAGCCTGCCGGCGAAATACATGGTCACCGAGCAGCCGCCGGCAGCACCAGTGACGGTCGCCGCCGTCGGGGCCGCCACGGTGGCCGCAGCAGCCCCCAAGGACAACGCGCTGTGGATGCGGATCTGGCGCGGCAAGATCATGCAGGTGGCGATCCTGTCGGTGGCGTTGCTGGCGCTGACGGCGATCTTTTTCTTTCAGGACCAGTTGGTGCAGCGGCCGGTGCTGTATAAGCGCCTGCGACTGGGCTTCCTGCTGTTCACGCTGTTTTGGATCGGCTGGTACGCGCATGCCCAGCTCTCGGTGGTCAACGTGCTCACCTTTACCGGCGCGCTGCGCGGCGACTTCCATTGGGAGTACTTCCTGATGGACCCGCTGGTGTTCATGCTCTGGAGTTCGGTTGCGGTCGCCATGCTGTTCTGGGGACGGGGGGCGTTCTGCGGCTGGCTGTGCCCGTTCGGCGCGCTGCAGGAATTGACAAACATGCTGGCCAAGAGGCTGCGTATTCCGCAGGTGCCGGTGCCGTTTGGCGTGCACCAGCGGCTGTGGCCGATCAAGTACATCATCTTCCTGGTGCTGTTCGGCTTGTCGCTCTACTCGCTGAGCCTCAGCGAGCAGGCAGCCGAGGTGGAACCGTTCAAGACCGCCATGATCCTCGATTTCGTGCGCACTTGGCCGTTCGTGCTGTATGCGCTGGTGCTGCTGTTCGCCGGGCTGTTCATCGAGCGGTTCTTCTGCCGCTACCTCTGCCCGCTCGGCGCGGCGCTGGCGATCCCGGCCCGCATCCGGATGTTCGACTGGCTGAAGCGCTACCGCGAATGCGGCAATCCGTGCCAGCGCTGCTCCAACGAATGTCCGGTGCAGGCAATCCATCCGGAGGGCAACATCAACCCCAACGAGTGCATCCAGTGCCTGCACTGCCAGGTGCTCTACCACGATGACCATCTATGCCCGGTGATGATCCAGAAGCGATTGAAGCGCGAGCGCTTTGCTGCGCTGTCGTCCGGTACTGTCCCGCCCGCGTCGGCCGGCAAGTCCGCCGCGGCCCGGACGCCTGCCGGTTGAGCACTGCAGCATTGATCGAGATCAATGCCGCAACGGCGGGTAGGCTCCAAGTGGAACCATGAGTTCTTGGTAAAGGAGAGCCCAATGGCCATCGATCACACTCCCACGCCCGAACACCCCGCCAGTGCTTCCGATGAGGTAGCCCCGGCGAGCAGGGCAGGTCTCGGCCGGCGCGGCCTGCTCGAAGGCTCCGCGCTGCTCGCCGGTGCTGCGGGCGCGCTCGCTGGCGGGCTAACCGGCTTCTCGCGCCGCGCGCTGGCGCAGTCGCCCGCCGCCGCCGGTGGCCAAAGCGTCGAGGTGCGCCCCGGCGACCTTGACGAGTACTACGGCTTCAACAGCAGCGGCCAGACCGGCGAGGTCCGCATCATGGGCATCCCGTCGATGCGCGAGTTCATGCGCATCCCGGTGTTCAACCGCGACAGCGCCACCGGCTGGGGTCTGACCAACGAAAGCCGCAAGGTTCTCACCGAGGGGCTGCTGCCGGAGTCGAAGAAATTTCTCGAGACCCGCGGCGGCAGCTTCGTCAACGGCGATGCCCACCATCCGCACATGTCATTCACCGACGGCACCTATGACGGCCGCTATGTCTTCATCAACGACAAGGCGAACTGCCGGGTAGCGCGCATCCGCTGCGACGTGATGAAGTGCGACAAGATCATCGAGGTGCCGAACGCATCCGACATCCACGGTCTGCGGCCGCAGAAATTCCCGCGCACCGGCTACGTGTTCGCCAACAGCGAGCACATCATCCCGATCCCCAACGACGGCTCGGTGCTCGATGACGACAACACCAAATACTGGGCGGTCTACACCGCGATCGACGGCGACACCATGAAGGTCGCCTGGCAGGTGCTGGTGGACGGCAACCTGGACAATACCGATTGCGA